>CAYJBU010000091.1:0-11106 GCA_964368155.1 uncultured Eubacteriales bacterium
AGAGATGAATCACAGGTCTTTGACGCAAAATGAGATTGACATTTTAAGGCAGAGGCCATTAGAAGTTGGTTACATAGCTGATTATCAGCCGATATCATTCACAAATGAAAATGGCGAACCTGATGGCTCGTTGATTGAAATATTTGACACATTTTCAGAGCGTTATGGATTTGAGGTAAATTATCATCCTTATAGTGTTAGTGACGATTCATATACAAATGTGCAATATGATGTTCTCTTGACTTTATATGGGAGCGGTGAATATGAAAACGAGAATTATGTCACTACTGAATCTCTGATTTCTATAGCAATGTATGCACAAGTTTATCAGGAATCATACCTTAAAAGCTCATCTTTTGGTGATATGGTTAGCAAATCTCCGAGAATTGGAGTGCTGCCTTATCAGTTGATAGACTATGATGGAATTATAGAGGGCACAAATAGCGAGTTTTTTGTTTACTATGATTGGCATGAACTTTTAGATGATTTTGAGTCACGAGAGCTTGATATGATTATCCATACTGAGAGTGCAACTGCATATGCAGAGTTGTATTTGGAGAGTTCGGGAAGAGTAGCGGTACATACTGATGTAGACAACCCTATTAAACTATTTGTCTCAAAAGAAATATCCGATGTGTACGTTCCTATTTTTAATGTGATGATAGATAGATTGACCCAAAACGAATATGAGGATATATTGGTGTCACATTCAAGTTTATATTATCCTGAAAAGAGTTTTTTTGATGTAGTCATGGATTATTGGCAATATCTTGCGATAGCTGTGGCGTTAGCATTAACTGCTTTTGTTGGATATGCATTTACGAAGCAGAAACAAAAACAATTTGAGATTACTACTGCGTATAACACTGATGCACTGACAGGATTAACTGCTTTTCATAAGTTTAGAGATGATGTTCAAGAGATACTAGGGCATGCAAACCCAAATGAATATGAGATGATATCGTTTGATGTAGATATGTTTAAAACAATAAATACACATTACAGTAACGAGCGAGGAACAAATATCATAAAATCAATTGCACTTGCATTAGGTAAAGTGTTCGAGGATACATCTGCGGTAATTTCAAGAAGAACAGCGGATCAGTTTTTGGTTTTCAGAAAAGTGAACGAATCTGGAGAGATAAGACAAATCTATAATAAAGATATACTTCCGAAAATTCGAGAGGTTATTGGAGAAAACTACAATGTATCTATGTCATTTGGAAGTGTGCTGATTAGTAATCCAAAGGAAAAAGTAAGCACGGTTATTGGCCACGCAGATAATGCTCGTGTTTTGGGCAAGCAATCACACAAAACTTCCTTTCACACATTCGATAAGAAAATGCAGAAGCAATATGATGATAAAATCAACATAACATTTAGAATGGAACATGCACTAAAAGACAAAGAGTTTTACATAGAATTTCAACCAAAAGTTAGTTTTGATTCGTTGAAAGTGAGCGGTGCAGAAGCCTTGGTTCGATGGAAACCAACATTTGGAGATGTCATATATCCAGACCAGTTTATTCCTGTGTTTGAAGAAAATGGTTTTATCGCTACGCTTGATTTATACGTGTTAGAAGAAGTGTGCAAATTTATCTCTGTAAACTATAAGAAAATGACTATCCCACGTATTTCTGTAAACTTATCCGCGCACACAGTTCTCGCTGAAAATATTGTTAGCAGATTAACTGAAATAGTAAAAAGATATGATATTAGCCCACAAGATATTGAACTTGAATTAACTGAAAGTGCAATAGAAAACGACACTAGTACATTTTTACTAAGGGTTAAACAATTTAAGAAATTAGGGTTCATGATTTCAATTGACGACTTTGGTGCAGGGGTTTCGTCCCTAAACAGGCTGAGCGCTATTGAGGCTGATGTACTGAAACTAGATAAGGCATTCTTTGATTTAAAGGATCAAGGAGGGAAAAGTGTTATTGTAGTTGCGGATGTAGTTAAAATGGCAAAACATCTTCAAATGAAGGTTGTTGCTGAGGGAGTAGAAACATCTGCGCAGGCTTTGTGGCTAAAAAATATCAAATGCGATTTCGCTCAAGGATATTATTTTTCAAAATCAATAGGGCAAAACGAGTTTAAAGAATTGTTGATTTCAGAAAAAGAATTCAAAATATCTTTGGCATAATTGCTACTTTGATTAAATGACATAATCCATATTTGAGCGTAAAAAAACAGGGTGTTCAGTGCAATATGCATTGGAACTCTCTGTTTTTTCTTGTTTTTAATTTGTTTGACTAATCCTCCTTAATGTGATAGTATAAAAAATAGTTATATTAAATATAATGTTTATTCATGAATAAATAAAAAAATGAAGGTCATGCAACATGATAATAAATAATAAACTCGAAATTAAGTTGCTTTCCATAAATCAATGGGAAGAAATATTGTCTCTTTCGGTTTCAAAAAATCAGATTGATTATATTGAAACTTCAGAAAAATGTCTTGAAGATGCTAAAAATGATGCATATGATATTAAATGGAATTTTTATGGTGTTTATCTTGAACAGTCGATTATAGGATTTGCGATGTTTGGGGTTCAACGTTTAAAGGTTTTTCCTTTCGAACAGGTGTGGCTTGACAGATTTGTGATTGATGAAAAGTTTCAAGGGAAAGGGTATGGGAAAAATTCTCTTCAACTAATAATTGATAATTTATACCGAAAATATGAAAATAAAAAAATATATTTGTCTGTATATGAAGAAAATGTAACTGCTACTGAGTTGTATCTAAAATTGGGCTTTAAGAAAACAAGATTTAAAGAGCCGACAGGGGAGCGCATTATGACACGTAAATATTCAAGTGATGAGGACAAAGGGGTTTGAAGTTATGAAAATTGATATACGGGAATACTTAATATATAATGAAGAAGAAATATTGAAATTATACAAATCGGTGGGATGGGCAAATTATACTGATAATCCCGAGATGTTAAAAAATGCCTTTGCGAATTCTTTATGTGTTTTAGGGGCGTATTGTGGAGATGAATTAGTTGGTGTCATTCGTGTTGTAGGTGACGGCTTTTCCTTGATTTACATACAAGATATACTTATTTTTCCCGAATATCAACATCAGAAAATCGGAACGAAGCTGATTAATGAAGCGATAGAAAGATATAACAATGTCTATCAAATAATATTAGTAACAGATGATACCGAAAAAACAGTTAATTTTTATGAAAGTTTAGGCTTTATAAAATTAGCAAAAATTGGATGTGTCGCTTTTAGACATTTAGCAAATTAAAATATTGATATAATAGCCTCGATACACTAGTGTATGTTCCCTTTGTTAGATTATTAGGTCTAACTTTTTGGGGAAGTTACATTAGTGTCGAGGCTTTTTTTTGTGCAAAAATTCCAAGTAGCGACTAATATTTGAATTATTCTCTTGAAAGTAGAGTGCTTGGCTAAGCCGCTATATATTTTATACTCAATTACGTGCAGTTTTTATTATATGCCTATTTTTAATCCAATTTTGCTCGTAATATGTGTTGTTTTCGAAATTATCCCCAATGGAGTTCATTTTTGAGTACATTTTTGCTTTCAAATCTTCTTTGAGAGAGGAGAATTTAGGGTCAAAAGCAAGGTTTTTTGTTTGGAATTTATCAGAGATGTTGTCGAATAAAAATTCCATACCATCTGATTTATAAACAGCATAGGTGTAGTTTTTTGTTTTGTATGCGCGCCATTCGTTTCCGTCTCCAAAAATCGCAGTAGGCCCTGTGCACATCATAAGTGCTCCTTCGTCAGTGTCCTCTTTTCCTATTATGCTCAGTTTGAAGTCACTTCCTTCTACTTCTTGCGGAATTGGTAAATTCATCATTGACAACAAAGTAGGCATAATATCTACCGAGTTAAAAATAAAATCTCTTTGCGTGTTTTTTGCAAGATTGTCGCCATATTTAATGAGGAAAGGAACTCTTACTGCTTCATCATAAAAGATGTTTTTGGCTCTTCGTCCATGTGCTCCAAACATCTCTCCGTGGTCTGATGTAAACACTATAATGGTGTCTTCCTCTAATTTCTTTTCTTTTATGTGCTTTACCAATCTACCTATATTATCGTCCAAGTTCGCCACCATTGCATGGTAGCACTTCATCCAGCTTTTCAGTGATGCACGCTCTTGTTTGGACAGTTTAGCCCAATTGTCCGAATGAGGGTCATTTTCTTCTATGTAATTTGTAGGAAGTTCAAAATCAACATCATTGAACCTTTCATAGCACTCGCCCAATACATTTTCCAATATCCAAGGGTCATGTGGAGTTCCAAGAGATAAAAATAAAGCAAAAGGGTTGTCTTTTTTACTTAATTCATCAATTTGTTTAATTGCTAAATCAGTGTGAGCGTCCGGTTCGTATTTTTCGCAATAATGCTTTTCGGGACTGTCTAAATGGTAATAAGCGGTTGCTCCAAAATTATCATGGTGGAAATTATATGATGCAAAATAACCATTAAAGCCCAGTCTGTGTGGCCCTTTTGGTATGAAAGAATTTTTTGAGTCATAATGATTTCCTAGTTCAGCAGCATACATATGCCATTTTCCGATGTATGAAGTTTCGTAGTTGTTCTCGTTAAGAACGTGAGCAAAGCAGTTTTGATGGTGCTCTGGGTTGAGTTGTATTTCGTTAATGACCATGCCTGTGCTAGTAGTGTATTTTCCTGTGAACAACGAAGCTCTGTATGGTGCACAAACAGGGTGACCTGAAATTGCCCCTGTTAAATTAGTGCATTCTTTGGCGAACTTGTCAAGGTTCGGTGTCTTGGCTTTTTCGTCGCCGTTAAACCCAACGCTTGAAAATCTTAATTGGTCTGCAAAAATATAAATTAAATTAGGCTGTTTCATTCCATTTCCAGTTCCTTTCTGAAGAAAATCTCGTAAATTGTTAATTTGTATATTACTTATTGATATGCGAAAATGTTAATTCCTATTGATGGTATAGTTGTTATATATTAGATATTAATCTATTTTGAGAAAGGTGTCAAGTGTAATTTTTGGATAAGTTCGATGCCATAAAAATTGCAATAATAAAGCTAAAATCGAGAAAAAAGAAATGAAAACACAAAGTGATAAAAACTTTTCTTGACAATGCATTACTAAAGCTTTACAATAGCATTATTCTAGAAATTATTTTGTTTCTTGAATAAATGTTGTATGGAAAAAATAAGTATAAGGGGAGATTATAATGTTTAACGGATTAACAAGTAATTTAAGTGATTTGACTAAGTTATCAAATGCAAGGACTCGCTCTATTTCACCCGAAAATTTTTCAGGAGAAAAAGGAAAGGGCGGAATGGCGACACAAGGAACAGGTGCGAATTGTGCAAGAGATTTAGGTCAAGGATGGAAAATTTCACCTTCTGTTTTAATTAAAGCAGGAGAAGTATTTACACTTTGCGACATCAAAGCTCAGGGAGCAATTAAACATATTTGGATTGTTGATTCATGCGATAAAAATCGTTCGTTGATATTAAGAACTTTTTGGGATGATTGCGAAGTTCCATCAATTCAAACCCCGTTACACGACTTTTTTGCGTCGGCTGATGTTACAGAATATCGTGCGCTCAATTCTCTTGCAGTTACTGCTACTCCAAAAAAATCCTTTAACTGCTATTGGGAAATGCCATTTAAGAATAGATGCCTAATGACTCTTGAAAATATTACTGATGAAGATATTTTTGTCTATTATCAAATTGACTATGTTGAAACTCAGTTAGATGATGACATTGCGTATTTTCATGCTCAATTTAGACGTACAAATCCAGTTCCTTACAAATCTGATTACACAATTGTTGATGATATTGAAGGTAAAGGTCAATTTGTTGGCACTTATTTGTTCTGGGGAGTGAATAATTGCGGTTGGTGGGGTGAAGGCGAAATTAAGTTCTTCATGGACGACGACGGCGAGTTCCCGACAATTTGCGGGACAGGGACAGAGGATTATTTTTGCGGTTCATATAACTTTGATATTGGCGCAGATAAAGGTGGCTATACAGAGTATTGTACTCCTTATGTTGGATTATCCAAAGTTATCAGACCAGACGGACTGTATAAATCACAACAGAGATTTTCTATGTATCGTTGGCATATCTGTGACCCAATATATTTTGAGAAAAACTTAAGAGTCACCATTCAAGCACTCGGTTGGAGAAGTGAGGGGAGATATTTACCACTTCAAGATGATATCTCATCCGTTGCCTTTTGGTATCAAGACAAACCTGCTACAAAGCAATTCCCTATGTATGATAAAGATTATTTAGAGATAATTTAATTTTAGTAGAGTTTATCATATTTTGAAAGTGAGTTTTGATAATGAAGAATATTAGACTATCATCAAGGCACATTCACCTTGATTTCCATACAAGTCCACATATCCCAAATGTGGGCAAAAACTTTTGTGCTGAAAAGTTTGTGAATACACTAAAAAAAGCAAAAGTGTCATCAATAAATATTTTTGCTAGGTGCCATCATGGAATGTTGTATTATGACAGCAAATTGTTCCCTGAGCGTGTTCATCCGAATTTAGCAGAAAAAGATTTAATGAAGAAAATGGCAGAGGCTTGTCAAAAACATAATATAAAAGTTTCTGCATATTTAACAGTGCAGTGGGATAAATTTACTGCAGAAGAGCATCCTGAATGGCTTTGTCAAGATGAAAATGGAAGACGCCACGGCTACCCTACATATAAACCTGGGTTTTATGAAAATATCTGCATGAACTCCAAATACCGCGACATGCTAAAAGCTATGATAAAAGAAGTTTTTGAAACTACCAAGATTGACGGGTTTTGGCTTGATATTGTAATGTATAACGATTGTTCTTGCGTTAATTGTCGCAAAGATATGGTGAGAAAAGGGTACGAGCCACATATTCAAGAAGATAGACAAGCGTTCTCGAAATGGATGATTGACGATTTTAAAAGAGACATCAGCGATTACATCGCCAATCTTGACGAAAATCTGTCCGTTTTCTACAATGCAAGCCATATTGGATATCAGACAAAGAGCGGTCTTGATGCTTATTCTCATTTGGAACTTGAATCAATTCCAAGTGGAGACTGGGGATATATCACATTTCCGGTAAGTATGAGATATGCAAGAACTTTGGGCAAAGATTGTGTTGCACACACAGGTAAATTCCATATTGAGTGGGGAGATTTGCACAGTTTTAAAAATCCACACGCACTTGAGTATGAGTGTTTCAAAATGCTAGCTTTGGGAAGTAAATGCCTTGTCGGTGATCAACTAGACCCAGCTGGTGAACTTAACGAATACGCATATGATATGATAGGCGATGTTTTTGACAAAATTGAGAAATTAGACCCTTGGTGCGACGATTTAAGCTACAGATGTGATTTTGCAGTGCTAAATGCAGAAGAGTTTGTCGGTGGAAGAAGAGGAAATCTTCCTGTTGCAAACATGGGTGCTGAGTACATGTTTTCTGCTCTTGCATATCAGTACGATTTTATTGACACAGATGCAAAGTTTGAAAAATATAAATTAATTATAATGCCTGATAACATTACAGTTGATGAGAAATTGCACAAAAAATTGCAAGAATATATTGCGTGTGGTGGAAAAATCATTGCGACTTTTGAAAGTGGAATGGACAAAGAATGCGAAAATATGGTTTTTGCAGAGACTTGTGCAAAAGCCGTTTCACCTACTTTGAACTTGGATGGGAAAATTGCACGAGGAGTAATTTCACCAAACAATGAATATGTTGATTATATTGTACCAAAAGGTGCGATAGGTAAAAACTTGCCTGAAACCGAGCATGTTATGTATGCTAAAGGTTTGGAGGTGGAAAATCAAGGTGGCGAAGTGTTGTTGAACTTCACAAAACCATACTTTGATAGAACTTATAAACATTTTTGTAGTCACAGGCAAACTCCATCTTCAGGAGAATATGGTAATCCTGCTGTTATCAAGAACGGAAACGTGATTTACATTGCGAGTCCTGTGTTTACAATTTATAATGCAAGGGCAGCGAAATGGTGTAGAACTCTTGTTCAAAATGCAATTGAAATGCTTATAGGTAAGCAGATTATTACACATTCAGGACCTTCTACAATGACTGTAACTGTGAATACGCAGGAAAAAGAGAACAGAGATGTAGTTCATTTGCTACATTACATTCCCGAGCAACGCTGCAGTGAAATTTTGACAGTTGATGATATTATTCCTGTTTACAACGTTGACATTGAACTTTGTTGCGATAAAACACCTAAGAGTGTGAGACTAGTTCCGGATAATAAAGAGATTGATTTTGAGTTTGTTGACGGAATAGTTAAGTTTACAGTGGGGAAAGTCAATGGATATGCTGTGTATGAAGTTCAGTATTATTGATTTTGTTGTGGATTGACATAATTAGCGCAGTGTCTAGAAGCAACTTATTATGAAACTCAGTTTTTGCATTTAATATTTACAAATTCATATTTTTTGAATCAAAGAATTCAATAGAGGTATGAGATTTATTATTTGAAAAGCCTTCTATTATATTTTCGTATTGCAATAGGTTTTGACTCAGTTAGAAAGTCCGCATATTTTCTGTGTAAATGGGTAGGGAATATGTGGGCTTTGTTATGAAGTAAAGTATGAAAAATCGCCATAAATCCTTTTCATATATTAGCTTTTATTATACTAATTTATGTTAAAAATTTGTTGTAAATTTCTTGTTTTAATGTTATAATTAATTGAAGTACATTATTAATATATTGAAAGTTGAATTTAGCAAAATAGAATGATGTTTTTGTTGAGTTAATTTGAGATAATAAATAAGGAGGTCGTGTTTTAATGGGAAATAAGTATACTAATTGGGAAAAAGATGCAAAACTAACAGCTAAGTTTATGCCGATACAAATAATTGTTTCTTTCGTTGTGTTGGTCTTGATGATTTCTTCGCTTTCTGCTATTTCGTTAGTGGATTCAAATTACACTAAAATATTCAGCGACAATGTTGCAAATGATTTACAAGTTTATGAAATGATTGAAAATATGTATCTTTGTAGGGTGCTAGGCAGAGATATTCTTTTGCAAGAAGATGAAGAAGCGCGCATGGCTTTGTATGAAAGATACATAGATGCATTTGATTCATTAGATGAAAAAATGGAAGCGTATCACAATAAACTAAGCGGTGAAGATGCTACTGAGTTTGCTACTATTATTGGTTGGAAAGATCAGTATACAGATTCAATGATTTTATCTGCTGATTTAAAAAATCAGGGCGGTCAGGATGTTGAAGCGTTGGCTGCACTTCGCAGTGTAACCCCTGTTGCAAATGATTTTTTTGGGAGCATGGAAGATCTTTTAGCTGAAGAAAACAGTAAAGCTAACGAGGCGATACTTGTAAAAGACGCTTTAGTGCTATCTACAATAATTTTCAATATAGTATTTGCACTGATTGTTGTAGTAATGTTTTTCTTCATGATTAGAAGAGTGGTAAAACCTCTTGGGAAAAAACTCTCGATTGTTGCAGAAACAGTCTCTCACATTGCAGACACAGGTAACATGGAAGCGGAAATTCCCGATGAATACTTAACAAAGGATGAAGTAGGAACGATTTTTTCGTCAACAAAAAAACTTCAAGACAGACTAAATGTTTACTCCGGAGTAGTTACACAAATGGCGGAAAAAGATTACACTGCTACGATTTCTCCGCTGTCTGATAAAGATAACTTAGCATTTAGCATCTCTGACGTATTACAAGCGACTAGCAAAGTTGTTCATCAAATTAAGTATGCCTCTGCTGAAGTTCATTCTGGTGCAAATCATATGAGGAATTTTTCAACTGGATTGATTGATGGAGCGACAATGCAAACCAGGGCTTTGGACTCGCTATCTGATGCAGTTAACTCGATTTCCAGTCAAGTTGATAACAGTAAGGGTATAGTAACAGAAACTAGTCAAGTTATTGCAGAGACTGATACTATGCTTGGTGAAGGACAAGAACAAATTAGTTCGTTGCTTGAGGAAATGAAAACTACGAAGAGCCTTTCAAGTGAAATTCAAACTATTGTAAAAACTATTGATGGAATAGCATTCCAAACTAATATATTGGCGCTAAATGCTGCTGTTGAGGCAGCAAGGGCTGGGGAATCTGGACGAGGTTTTGCAGTTGTAGCTGATGAGGTTAGGACTTTGGCGAGAAGTAGTGCTAGAGCAGCACAAGACACTTCAAAGTTAATAGGAACTGTAAGTGCTTCCATTGAAAACAGCTTGATTAAAGCTGAAACTACTGCAAACACTGTTATGCAAGTTGGAGAAAACTCTAAAAGGCTTACTTCTATGATGGAAGAGGTTGTTAGCTCTTCTGACGAACAATTCGTGATGATTTCAAAAGTTTCTGAGGAACTCAATAATATCACTAAAATAGTTGAGGATAATACAAATGTTTCAAATCAAGGTGATATGTTAAGTAATCAACTTTCGCACCAAGCTACTAGCTTACAACAATCCTTAGACCAATTTAACTTACCTGAAGATACTTTTGGCAGATAATTATTAATTCCATACCCCGCCTTTATTGAACTCTTTGTTATTAGAGTGGAAGGCGGGGTTTATTTATGTGAAGTTATTATTCAATTAGTGTTATGACAAAAAAATGTTAATATGGTATAGTACCTTAAGTAAAGTAATTAATCCGAACTTTTCAAAATGTCAAAAGTTCGGATTAATTGTATTTTAATAATGATTTTTAATCGAGAAACAATTGCAAAATAGAATGTTTCGAGGGGCGATTTCCTAGAAAAACTATTTTATAGTAAGTTCCTCAAAACACTTTGGTTTTGCAAAATGATATCCTTGGGAGTAGTTAATTTTATGACTGCATACAATGTCTTGAATTTCAGAGTTCTCTACAAATTCTGCAACTGTTTCAGAGCCAATTAGATTAGCCATGTAACATATTGAGCTTAGAATGATTTTGCTATCATCGTTTGTAGGTAGCGTGCTGATAATATCACCGTCGATTTTAATTATATCAGGTTTTATAGATATGATAGAACTGTATGTCGCATATCCTACTCCAAAATCGTCTACTGCAATTAAGCAACCGATTTCACGAGCTTGAATTAAAAAATCAAAAAG
>CAYJBU010000092.1:0-11070 GCA_964368155.1 uncultured Eubacteriales bacterium
CCATTCCTCGAATAATCATATTCTTTCAGCCTAATAGATTTTCGTTTTGGTAATTGCATAATATTACCTCGAAAATGCTCATAGAACTAAACCAACACAAAAATCAACTTATGAAGATTATCAAAAATTTTCTTTATTTCATTATACCAATAAATGCAATAGTAATTTCAAGATGTTTGGAGATTTATTTTCACTATGCGTATGCGAGTATTAACTGGGTGCAGTTCTGTATTTGCATGAAACAGGTTTGGATTTGTTCCTTGTGGATATCGTAACAAATTTATATGCACATGTTAAATTGATGTTTAAGTAAAATGACGAAAAGTAAAACAGGATATAATTAACAGTTTGTTTTTTTGCTTGAATTATTAAAAGATTCGTGCTATAATGATAATCTGTGAAACATAAAAAAAGTATAGAAAATTTTAAGAGATTTTCGTAGGAGTGTATGAATGCTATTTGACGCACATATCCATTTTTTTCCCGATAAACTAAAAGGGAAAGTTTTTTCCAAATTGTGTGGAATTACAGATTGCACATATCACAGGGGAGAAACATTAGAAGAAACAAAAATTCACAATAAAAAATTCGGTGTGACACATGCGCTTGCTTTACATATTGCGACAAATCCTAAACAGCAAAAAGCGGTGAATGATTTTGCCATTGCTTCGCAAAGCGATAATCTGATTAATTTCGGCTCTGTTCACCCTTTGTGTGATGACAAAATAGAAGAACTTTACAGACTACATGAAAATGGAATAAAAGGAATTAAATTACACCCTGATTACCAAGACTTTTTTGCCCATGACCCTAAACTCGCAAAAGTGTATGAAACCTGCGAAAAGCTTTCAATGATAATTACATTTCATGCAGGCAAAGACCCATATTCACCTGATGTAATTCATTCGCATCCCAAATTTATTAGAAGTGTGGCAGACAGCTATAAAAACTTAAGGATTATTGCTGCTCATTTAGGTGGAATGGATATGAGCGATGAAGTGATTGAAGAGTTGGCTGGTGCAAAAAATGTTTATTTGGACACTTCGATGTCGAGCAATTTTGTGAGTGTTGAGCGATTTAGGGAAATCGTTTTACTGCACGGGGTAGATAGAGTGTTGTTTGCGACGGACTCTCCTTGGAGCAGAGTGGATTTGGAAAAGGCGATGATTGAAAATTCCTGTTTTTCAGAAAAAGAAAAAAAGATGATTTACTATAAAAATGCTTTTAATCTCTTTGAGATTAAAGAAGATAATTTGATGTATTGAAAGGGTTTTATTTAGATGAAAAAAGTATTAAGCGTTATATTGTGCTCGCTGATATGTGCGAGTTTTATTGCATGTTCTGCACCGGAAGAAAGTGTTTCTTCTGTAGCTGACAGTGCATCGAGTAAAGAGGAAGAAGTAGCTGCAAAACCAACTACAACTCCTAGCCCAAAACCAACTCCAACTATCAAGCCAAGTTCTTCAGAAGCTGAAGTGGAGATTGACCCTGCTACAATTAATCTGTTGACAGGTGAGCCAACTCTTACAGAAGAGGCACAAGGAAAAAGACCTGTTGCAGTTATGGTAAACAATGCAGTTCAAAATTTGCCCCAATATGGAATAGCTCAGGCTGACATTATCTTTGAGGTGCAGGTTGAGGGGGACATGACACGATTAATGGCGATGTATGGTGACTATACACAAATGCCCGATGTATGTTCTGTTAGAAGTTGCAGATTTTATTTTCCGATGATTTCGGAAAGTTTTGACGCAGTTTATGTTCACTGGGGTTCGGAGCAGAATTTTGCCCAAAGTAAACTATATGAACTTGATGTAGATACACTAGACGGAATTTACAACAGCTATAATTTGTTCGGAAGAGATCAAGACAGGCTCAACAGTGGTTATGCAAGCGAACATTCTTCTGTTGTTTATACTTCTAGATTGGAAGAAAAACTTGATGGAAGTAATATGAGAATGGATATTCTTGAAGAAAAAGAAGATAATTTCTTTGAATTTACATATGATGAGGTTTCCGAAGGAGTAGATGTGGAGAATTTCCAATTGCATTTTGGAAGTTATTATTCCGATTTTGAATATGATGAAGAAAATAAAGTTTACTTAAAAGAACACAACGGTTCACCGCACATGGATGGGAAAACTGATACTCAATTGGCATTTAAAAATTTATTGTTGTTAGAGACTTATGTTGGAATGTTGCCAAACAATAACACAGGCTTAAAAGATGTTAGTGTGACAGGAAATAACGAATTTGGTTATTATGTTACTAATGGAAAAGCTCAAGAGATATCATGGTCAAAGGCAAACGGAGAAGGGAAACTTGAGTTGTTTGACTCAGATGGAAATGAGCTTGAATTGAATGTCGGGAAAACATATGTTACGTTTGCTTCAAGTGGCACTGTTCCTGATTTTAATTAAAGCCTACTGATTGTAAATAGCTTTCTTTTGCGTTAGAAAGCCTTTTTAAGATGTTCAGCAGATATTAATTAAGTTTGAGTTTGTATATCTTTTATTGTTTAAGGGGTTATTGTGAAAAGGTTATTTATTTTACTGCTTATTCCTATCGCATATGTGATTACATGGATAGCAAGCAGTTTTCCAAGTTTTACTGAGAGTTTTTTATCACTGGGGATATATAAGTATTATTCGCAGATAGTTGGGTTTGTGTTTGGTCTCGTTCCTATTTCAGTCGCTGAGGTAATGCTTGTTGGCGGAGTGTTGACACTCGTTGGAACGTTGATTTTCAGCACGATTAAAAGTATAAAAAACAAAACTTATAAGCCTGCGATGAACTATTTAATGAATGTTGCTGTTTCTGCAAGCATTGTGTATTTTCTGTTTGTTATTTCATGCGGAGTGAATTACTATAGGTATAATTTTGAGCATTACTACGATGGTGAACAAAGAAACTATAGTACCGAAGAATTGCAAGAATTATGTGAATATTTAATTCTCACAGGAGGAGAGATTAGAGAAAGTATTGAAGATTTTGACGTTTCGGTCTATGAAATTTCTGATATGGCAAACGAGTCTTTTTCGGATTTAAGTGAGCAATACTCAGTTTTCTCTGCTAGTTATAGCAAGCCGAAACCGATAACACTTTCGCCGTGGATGTCATATACTAAAATCACCGGGTTTTTCTTTCCGTTTACATTTGAGGCAAACGTAAATGTTGATGTTCCAAAATATCAAATTGCTGCTACTATGCTTCATGAAAAGGCGCATCAGTATGGATTTATGCGAGAGGACGAGGCGAATTTTATTTCGTATTTAAGCGGAAAAGATTCCGAGTATGATGTTGTGAGATACAGCGTTTATATGATGGCGTCAGTTTATGCGATGAACTCACTTTACAGTGTGGACAGGGACGCATTTAGCGAGTCGTACTCTTTTTACAGCGAAAAACAGCTTTCGGACAAAGCTGAGAGCAGTGCATATTGGGAGAAGTATCGAGACACTGTTGTCGCCGAGACATTTACACAGGTAAACGACACTTATCTAAAGGCTAACGGACAAACTGACGGTGTTGTTAGCTATGGAAAAGTGACAGAGTTATTGCTAATGGATTATTTTAGTTAAGTTCTTTGTAAATTGAAATGCAAATTACTGTAATTGTTTTAAAGATATAAGAGAGGATGTTTTTTGATGAGAGACATTATAAAAAAAGACCGAGAAATGACAGATGTGAAAGATATTTTGCGAGTTATTGAGAATAACAGCGTTTTAAGAATTGCATTATGCGATGGGGATATGCCATATATTATTCCTATGAATTATGCATACGATTATGTAGATGATACATTGACTTTTTATTTTCATTCTGCTCTAAAAGGAGCGAAACTTGAGATTATGGAAAAAAATAATAATGCATGTTTCGAGATTGATTGTGAGCACAATTTGATTGAAGGAAAAGTAGCATGTCAATATTCTTTCGAGTTTTCAAGTGTTGTGGGAGTTGGAAAAACAGAAATTGTTGAAAATCCGCAAGAAAAAATCAAAGTCATGAAAAAGCTGATGAAACACATCGCTAAAAAAGACTTTGATTTTACTGAAAAGCTGGTTGGTATTCTTACAGTATGGAAATTGACAGTTAGTGAGTTTAAAGGCAAAACCAGAAAAATGCCAACAGTGTAAAATGCTATATGTATTACTTTGTGTGCACATCTAGCTGAGGGAATGGAATAGAAATATCGTTTTTATCAAATGCTTTTTTTACGTTTTCTTGCATATAAAAATAAGCATTCCAATAAACAGATGGTTCAATCCAAATTTGAGCAACTATTTCAACAGAGCTGTCAAGATGTTTTCCGACAGCTACAACAGGTTCAGGGTCGTTCAGTACGCCTTCGCAAGTTGCGATTGTGTCACTGACGACTTTTTTTGCTTTGTCCAAATCAGTGCTATAGTCCACGGAGTAGACTAAATCTAATCTCCTTGATGTTTGCGAAGAGAAGTTAATAACCACGTCTGTGGTCATAATCGAGTTTGGTATGATAACTTCTTTGTTATCAGGAGTCATAAGAGTGGTGCTGAGAATAGTTATCTCTTTTACCGAGCCTGAAAACGAGTTTACAGCTAAAAAATCGTCTACTTTGAATGGGCGAGAGAATATTAACTGTATTCCACTGACAAAATTTGAGAGACTTCCTTGAAGAGCGAAACTAGCAGTAAGTCCTGCTGCACCAAGTGCTGTAACTGCTGAACTCAGATTTATTCCAAGCTCAGATATTGCAATTATGAAAGTTATAATCATGATTGCAACCTTTACAACCGAGCAGATAAATCCAGATGCTGCCAAGTCAACATTGCTTTTTACGAAAATTTTACGCAGTAACCTAGTTACATACTTTGCAACCAAATACCCCACTATTAGTACGACTGCAAATGCAATCAAATTTTTGCCAAGTGATAAGAGAAAAGTAATTAAATTGTCTAAGAAAATTTCAAAATCCATTCAGATAAACTCCTTTGTTAAGTAATGAGTCTATTTAAACACAAAAATAAATATTTTTCAAGTTTTTTGTAAAATATAGTTTTCATTAATCGAAAAATGTGTTATTATGTTGAGGGATAATGATATAAGTTTAATTGCACTTTATTTTTCTAGAAAGGCATGGTCATATAATGAATAATGAATTTAACATGGCGGTGAGCCAAAGTTTAAATAGTAAAAATGTTTACTATGTATTGCTTCCCGAGTTAGAGACTTCTGAGAATTTAACAGCAGAATTAGCTACTATAAGAAAAAGATTTTTTGAAAGTGGAAATAAAAAGCAAGCGATAAAAGTTAAAGATCAATACATGGGATTTTCTTCAGTAGCAAAAGGTGTTATTACTTCAAAAAGTTTAAACTATAAAAAAACAGTTAAAAAAATTAGGATTGAAGAATGTTTTTACATAAACAATAACTTTGTGGTTTTAAGAAGAGATTTAAACGGCTTTATGTCGGGCAAAATTTACTTTGATAAATTTATGAAATGGATTAAAACTGAATATTACACGAGTAATGAAAGTATAATTGCCAGCCACACAATAAAACCTTGTCATGAAAGTTCGGGTATTGATGTTTTTGTATATGATGTTAATAAGCAAACTAATGTATCTACTAAGTATTTACCGATAAACTGTGATGTATCTACAGATATTAAAAATCGGGTAGAAGAGAAGTTTGGCATCTCTAAAGTGTACTCATATCTTGCAAATGGGACTAATATCTATTACGAGAGTGGAGTTTATGAAAAAGTAATGGATATGCTCCAAAATAGACCGATAAATGAGCTTGAATCTATTACTTTTGAAAACAGTGAAGAGGCTGAAACTTTTGTAAAAGACGATGTTGAGATTAATGAAGAAGACTTGACATTGGAAGTTATGTCCGATTTTGAAAATGAAGCTGATGAGGAAGAAGAGGAAGTGAATTCCGCTGAAGAACTCCAAGATAAATCAGATGATTTTCAAGATGAAATTTGCGAGGAAAAAAAGACCACAGAGACTATAGTTCTTATTGAAACAACAGAAGATATATTAGAAAAAGAGGATATCTCTGTAGAGCAAGTAATAGCCGAAGAGGAGAAAAAAGAGGAAGAGTCTATGCAAGAGGTGAGTGCAGAAGACCCCGATGAAAATTTAAGTCAGCCAGATGAAAATAGTGATATTATAGAGCTCAAAGAAGAAACTCCTTTGATTGAAAAAATTGATGTAATTGAAGAATTGATAAGCGAAGAGCCAGTAGCTGTTTCGGAAGAACTAGTAGCAGTTTCGGAAGAACTAGTAGCTGTTTCAGAAGAGCCAGTAGTTATTTCAGAAGAACCAGAAGCAGTAATTGCTTTTGAAGAAACAGAGAAAAGTATGCTTGTGTCATACTATAAAGTTAATGATGGAAATAGGGATTTGAATTTCACAGGCAAGATGTTTGCTGGCAAAAAAGAGGGAAGAGGCAGACTTGAATTTGAAGATGGAACTACTATATACGACGGAGATTACTACAACGATAAAAAAGATGGTTTTGGCTGTGTTTATAGTGAGGGTGGAGTCTTAGCTTATTCGGGATTTTGGGCAAATGATGTTAAAAACGGAGCCGGGGTATCGTTTAGAGAAAAAGATAAGGCGATGCACATCACAAAATGGAACCGTGGAAAACCAAGCAATTTTGTCACATTGTTCGACAAGGATGCAAATTTGAAGTATGCAGGAAAAGTTATTGCTGGTAAAAAAATTGGTGCCGGTATGCAATATTTAGGCGAAAAAGATTGTTTTATTGTCAGCAAATATAACTGCGATGGAACACCCAAAAATGAAGCTACTTTGTTTGACAGCCAAGGCAATTTAGTCTACACAGGCGGATATATAAACGGTAAAAGAAATGGCTATGGTGTGGAATTTGATGAAAAAGGTGAAGTCATTTATAAGGGTGAGTTCAAAAACGACGAATATTCAGGTGGTGTATTGTATAAAAAAATATAGTTAAAGAGTGGTTTGCTAGGTAGCCTCTTTGGCAGCAATTTTTCCCCCACTGTAATCAGGGACAATCATTTGACCTTGATTACAAATCAAGAATTGTTCATTCCAATTTCCGTTCAGCAGATTTTCTATCAAACTTAAGTCGGAATTAATTTCCATGTATTCCCATTTGAAATCTTTGGCGACTTTTTTAGTGAAATTTACCTCGTTTTCTTCATCACATACTTTGGATTTAATATAAATGCAGCTTTCGTATTTTTCTATGTATGAAGTCTCTTGTTCTAACAAAAACTCTGCTGTGTCTTCATCATATTTAGTTTTGTAATGCTCGAAAATTAGCTGATAGTGTTCTTTTGAAGGCATTGAAGACTGTTCTATCCAACCTTTATTGTACCAGTATATTCCATTTTGACTGTTAAATATTTCTAAATATCTTTTTTGCGAGCCAAGAAAAATCGCAATGCAGTCGTCACATTTTGGAATTACCAGTTTTATTGATTTTGATTTTAGTCCAATTATGCTGTTAGAGCACAAACCATATCCTAGCAGTATTGCGCTAAATTTTTCTTTATTAGAAAAATCATTGTTCATTTCCTCAATTTCATCTATTTTTTCTTGAAGCATTTCCTTGAGCTTGTGTGGTGTGTTGTGGAGACCTTGTTTTAGCCAAATTGGAAAAATGATATTTTGTGAACCTGCAATGCAAAACGATAAATCTCTGCACATAACTGAGCATGCTATAAGTGCAAATTTCATTTAGTTACCTATTTAATATCACTGTTCACAAAATTTTCTGCTTGAAATTGTGAGACAGCAACTAACCTTTCTTTGATTATTAAATCACATATTATCATATTATACGGGTAAAATCAATGAAAAACACACTTGTGCCTATCAAAAGGCTTTGATGCTGATAGAAAGCCGTACAATTAACCAGAAAACGAGTTCAAACAATAAGGTATATGTATCCCCAAAAGGGGAGAAACTATTTAAGCATAGACTCGACACTGCCGATTATCTTGCTCATGTTTTCAACTGCTTTTCCCGCAGTTTTTTTCATGTGCTTCATGCTGGATTTTGAATTTTTTTGATTCATTACAACGCCTCCGACTGCCATGGCGGCTGTTCCTGCGAGTAATCCAATTCCGACAGTTTTTGCAACGTTAGATGCTTTTTTAGTCATAAAGTAAAACCTCCAAGTTATTATTAGTAATTTAACTGCACAAGAGGTAACACACATAATTTCGACCATCCTTTCAGCTAAGTTGGGGTGTCTTAAATAACAAAAATAATCCGTAATAGTTAAATACGGTCAAGAAAGGTTGATGTTTTTGGCAAGACTTAATATAGTGATGGTGGAACCTGAAATTCCGCAAAATACAGGAAATGTTGCCAGAACATGTGGTGCAACTGGTGTAGCGCTACATCTTGTAGGCCCGATGGGATTTAAAATAGATGATAAAAAGCTAAAAAGAGCGGGGCTGGATTATTGGCATCTCTTAGATATTAGCTTTTATGATAGTTTGGACGATTTTTTTCAAAAAAACCAAGGGAATTTTTACTTTTTTTCAACAAAGGCAAAATATCGACACACTGATGTTGTTTATCCTGATAATGCATATCTTTTTTTTGGAAAAGAGACCGCAGGACTGCCAGAAAAATTGCTTTTTGAAAATCCTGACACTACTGTCAGAATTCCTATGGAGGGTGAAGCTCGCAGTTTAAACCTTTCAAACGCTGTTGCAATAGGAGTTTATGAGGTGCTAAGGCAGTGGGATTTCCCACAATTAGAGACAAAAGGGCAGTTAAGGGAGTATAATTGGGAAAAAAGTGAGTAAAAAACTAATTTTTTTTGAAAATATACTTGAAAAAAAATAGAAAATAGTATAAAATAGTTAAGATGTAAAAATTTAAAGGAGTGCTAAAATAAATGAAACTTAACAAAGTTACTGTTGAAGACATTCAAGTAAATGGGAAGAAAGTCCTTGTGCGTTGCGATTTTAACGTGCCGCTAAAAGAAGGGGCTATTACAAATGATAATAGAATAATCGGTGCTTTACCGACTATTAAGAAATTAATTGAAAATGGCGCAAAAGTTATTCTTTGCTCACATTTAGGAAAACCAAAAGGACCAGATGCGAAAGCGTCTTTGGCTCCTGTTGCAGTTAGATTGTCTGAGTTATTAGGCAAAGATGTTCTTTTTGCTAATGACGACACAGTTGTTGGCGAAAATGCTAAAAATGCTGTAGCGAACATGAAAGAGGGAGACGTTGTTCTTCTTCAAAACACTAGATTTAGAAAAGAAGAAACAAAAAATCTTGAGCCATTCAGCTCTGAGTTGGCTTCACTTTGTGATGTTTTTGTTATGGATGCTTTTGGTTCTGCTCACAGAGCGCACTGCTCAACTGCAGGAGTTACAGAACATATCAAAGACACTGCTATTGGTTATTTGATGGAAAAAGAAATTGCTTTCTTAGGAAACGCAGTTGAAGAGCCAGAAAGACCTTTCGTTGCCATTTTAGGTGGAGCGAAAGTAGCAGATAAATTAAATGTTATTTCTAATCTTATTGAAAAATGTGACACACTTATCATTGGTGGTGGTATGGCTTACACATTCATCAAAGCTAATGGTGGTGACATCGGACATTCTTTAGTAGACGATGAAAAACTTGATTACTGTAAAGAAATGATAGCAAAAGCAAAAGATTTAGGTAAACAATTGTTGTTACCTACCGACACAGTGGTAGCAAAAACATTCCCAAGTCCAATTGATGCTGAAATAGAAGTGTGCGAAGTTTCTGCAGATAAAATTCCTGCTGATAGCATGGGACTTGACATTGGTACTCAAACAGCAAAAGTATTTGCAGAAGCTGCAAGAACTGCTAAAACTGTTGTTTGGAATGGACCTATGGGCGTTTTTGAAAATCCTGTACTTGCAAAAGGTACAATCAGCGTTGCTGCTGCTTTAGCAGAGACAGAAGCTACTACAGTTATCGGTGGTGGTGATTCGGCTGCAGCGGTTATTAATCTTGGCTTTGCAGACAAAATGAGCCATATATCAACCGGTGGCGGTGCATCTCTTGAGTATCTCGAGGGAAAAATTCTACCCGGAATTGATGTTATAGCTAATAAATAATATTTGAAAAAATTGCCCTAATATTTTTTAGGGCAATAATTTTTAATAAAAGATGTATTTGTGTGAGAGGGTCACATGTAGTTTAAAATAGTCATTTCATAAAAAAATATATAATTTAAGAAAGGCATGGTAATAATCATGAATAAAAATTTAAGAAAAGCAGTTATCGCAGGCAACTGGAAAATGAACAAAACACCAAACGAGGCAAAGGAGCTTTTAGCGGAGATTATTCCTCTTGTTAAAGATGCAGATTGTGATGTTATTGCTTGCGTTCCTTATGTTAATTTGCAAGTAGCTTTAGAGGCTACAGCAGGAACAAATGTAAAAATCGGCGCGCAAAATTGCCACTGGGAAAAAAGCGGTGCTTACACTGCAGAAATTTCAGCAGATATGCTAGTTGCAATGGGCGTTCCTTATGTTATAATCGGACACAGCGAGAGAAGAACATTGTTCGGTGACACTGATGTTACTGTACAAAAGAGAACAAGAGCAGCTTTAGATGCAGGCCTCACAGTTATTCTTTGTGTTGGCGAATATCTAGAGCAAAGAGAACAAGGCATTACAACAGAGCTTTGCGCATTGCAAACAAAAATTGCTTTGGGTGGAGTTAGCAAAGAAGAGCTATCAAAAATTATCATAGCTTACGAGCCTGTATGGGCGATTGGTACAGGAAAAACTGCAACTGCAGAACAAGCAGAAGAAGTTTGCGCTGATATCAGAAAAGTTATTTGCGAGCTATATGGTTGCGATGCAGCAGAGGCAATGACAATTCAATATGGTGGTTCAATGAACGCAGCCAATGCAGACGAATTGCTTGGAAAAGTAAATGTTGACGGTGGTCTTATCGGCGGTGCTTCGCTGAAAGCAGAAGATTTTGCTGCTATCGTTAAAGCAGCTTCTAAATAGTTTAGAGTTCTAAGTTCATAATGCATAGTTCACAGTTGGCTTCGCTGAAATGTAACAACTTTTGTA
>CAYJBU010000093.1:0-10919 GCA_964368155.1 uncultured Eubacteriales bacterium
CGATTGATTTTGGTATTCATGTAACTTCAATTAGAGGTGGTAGCGCGATTACTGCTGCTATTTCTGACGGATTGAAAAATGGAGCTGCAGGCTTGTTTGACGATGCGGTTCAACTTTTTAATCAAGCAAAAGAAACTAACTCTGATGAGCTTATGGAAAAAGCAAAGGCGAAATTTGACGAAGCTCTTGAAGAAAATAAAGATTTAAACCCTTATTCGCATTTGTTCAATGATGTTACACTAGAAGATTTAGCAGAGCAAGAGTATTCATACTTGGAAATCGAGCCTGTGCTAACAGATTTGTTGACAACAGAAAGCACAAGCTATGCTCAACAACAATTAGACACATTGATTAACCATTACAGCGACATAGTTCAAAGCGAAAGCGATTGGGCGGAGCTATTAAGAGAAGAATTATTTAAATTATCAGTTATAGTTTACGGTATCGAATTCAGCTTGGTTTTCACAGCTGTTGTCTCGATTAATGTAAACGTTGCAGCGGGTATCTCTTTTGAATACACTGCTGGTAAGAGATATAGCTTTACATATGATGTTTTAAGAAATAATACTTATACTTCAGAGACTGATTTAGTGGACGAAGAAACAAGATTTACTTTCTACATTATGGGTACTATAGGAATAAGGGCTGGTATAGAAATTGCCGCTATGGTGGGAATTGTGTCTCACAATATTCTTGCACTGGGCATATATGGCGAGGTTGGAGTTTATTTCCAACTTTGGGGATATTATATCTATGTATATGAGCAAGTAAGAAAAGCGAATACCAACATTGAAACAACTATAGAAGAAGATTTCGGCGCAATGTACTATGAATTAGGAGTTTACTTTAAACTTGGATTTAGATTTATAGTATTTGACGACTTGTACAGATATGACAAAGATTTGTATGAAAAAACATGGCCACTTCTAACAGGTGGTGAGACACTTGATGTTTATGGATTTGCATACAACCCACAACCTAATATGGCGTGGAGTGTATCAGATATGGACTCAACTGACAGTAATGTTACATTTGTGATGGACGATATAGTTCAAACAATGAAAACTATTGACCTTGTAACAGGTGTAATGGAACACAAGTTATATAGCGCCAATAACTTTAAATTTGCATTCTCAAGTGAGTATTTTGCGACAAAAGGCATAAACGGCGATGGCGACATGGTATTTAGTGTCACTCCTCCCGAGGGTGTTAGATATCTCGAAACAGAGATGACCATCACATGGATTAACTCTAAACAAGCGATTACTAACAAAGACTTAGCTATTACTATTCCAATAGTTTGGTCAAACCTTTCAATATATGAAGCTAACAACCCTGTTGTTATTGGAGTATATGCATCAAGAGGTGCAGATCAAATGTTGGTTGACACACAAGTTATATACTCAACACAACTATTTGACTTGCCAACACAATCTGAAGTTTTGGATTTGATTAACTATGACAACTTTAATGCAATATTAGATAATGGCATAGAAGAAAATCTAAAATATTCAAGCATTCAAGGTTATAGTGGTGTCACTGACTTAACAGGTCTTCAAGTAGTTTCTTCTACAAACTATTTCTTCGATTTAACTAGAAGAGAGTATCAAATGAATGTAGAGGGAGTTAAAGATGCAAGCGGTAACGTGAGCACAATGACTTATAGCGCTTTCTATGGCGATAAATTTAACTTAGCAAATATTGAAAGCGAAGTTGTGGATGCAACAAGTGGCGATTTTGAGATTTATAACGGAATTGGCACAGTGTTAACACATTCAACAGGTGAAACAGAAGATATTCAAAGAGATGTATATGGAAATATTGACTATAGATTTGCTCAATCATTGTTAAATGGTGACGAAGTCTATACAGCTGAATATGCTGATGATTCTATGGATATCACATTTAACTACACAGGCTTTGGTAAAGCAATATCTGAGACAGTGACAGTGAGAAAAGGAACAGTTCCAACACAAGATCACTATCTAACAGACGATGTTAAAGCCTTGATTGCATCAGATGATTTTGCACTAACTTCAGTTACACCTGAATTTAGTTCAAGAGACTATAGTTCTGAATATGAATTAAAATATTCAGTTGCACTTGAAACATATGACATTAATTTTGTGCTTCCAAATGCTTATGTAGATGTTGATAATGACGGAACATATGCAAGAGAAGATTACACAATTGAAACAAGCACACAAACAGAAGGATTTATCTTGTATCCAAATGCACAACAAATTCCTGATGGGTATAAACTAAGCTCAGGAAACAAAATTGTTTGGTATACAGACGAAAACGCAACTAATAAATTTGATGTAGCAAATATTGACACATTGACAAACAATGGCGAGAATGAGCTAACTCTATATGCAGGTAATGTTGCACCGATAACTGCTACAGTAGTTTACAATGGATATTCAAACGCACCTGCTAAGACATTCACATTTGGTGAAGAGTATGGTGATTTCTGGGTTCCAACAGTTCAATCAGGTCAATATCTTGAAGGTTGGTTAGATGCTAGTGTTAACGGAAGCCTTGTTTCTGCTAATACAGTATACGAAGGTATGGTTGACGGAGAAACAATTACACTATACGCAAGTATTAAAAATCAAAAAGCTTATTCAATTAGCAATATCCAAAGCAATGAAGTGACATATAACCAAGCAGGTCACACGGCGAAAAGTTTCACGGTTAATTATGTTGATGTGAATGGAAACCCAAGTACACACGTGGTCACAGGCTTAGATGGAGTGTTACCTAATACTAATGTAAACGGTGTTGAAGTCAGATACAAAGTTCTCTACAAACGTAATGAGGCTACTGAAGCACCAGCAACTTCTCTTGAATTTGTAAATGCTGCTCCAACAGAGGGTGGAACATACATTGCGAATATTGAGTTCTCTTTGTGGGATGTATCAGGCTCTACACCAACAGAGATTACAGACCCTGAAGAATTAAAAGTTCAACAGTACTTAACTCATAAAATGGCAGTGGGCACAGGAACTGCAAATGCTCAAGTTCTTAAAATTAATCCTTATTACATTGATTTGAGTGTATTTGCGACGAATGCACTTACTTCAAGTGGTCCGAACGTATTCTCGTCCGGTGCAAGGATGTATTCTGGTTCTGGCGCTGAATTGACGACAGAAAACTATCCGGGTCTTGTGTTGGAGTATGGTTTCACACACAAGACAAATCCTACATCAGCGAGCGACTATACTTGGCAAGATTCACCTCAATTCCATGCAGGATACAACAGAGATGTATTTTCTGTCATTAGAATAGATGAAACGAGTTGTGCAAACTACACTAGCACATACCCTGGCACAAGCGGCACATTTACTAGACCAGCAAGTACTACGACAGGTATTATGTCACAGAGTTTATCAGCTCACCCAGATACTATGAATCTTCAAGCAAAAGTATGGCTAGAAGTAAAAGGTGGAGGCTCAGCAGCGGGAACAGATGAACAACTAAAATTCCGTATTGAAAAACATGGTAACGTAAGTTATTATCCATTAGGTATGTTCCAAGATGGTAATTCATATTACCCCGGAACTGTTCTAAACTATAATTTCTCAGAGGATAAACATTATGGTGTAGACGATAATAAGGATTATTTATTCCCTGTAAAATCCAATAGTGGAGTTCAACTTCTAATCGAGCCTTGGATGATAAATAAATCAAAAATATGGGTGATAGAAACAGGACATAACAATCAATTGGAGTATGATTTATTCGAACTAAGAATGTATGATGAAGATGATTACTTTAATCGTGTAATTTTAGCTGAAAATGGTAAACTGAAATATGACGATAATAATTATTCACTAGGTAATATTGATAAGACTTATACCTCTAACGACTTTGGAAGAGAGATATATATGAGTAATATTGATTATACCAAGGTCACGAACACAAGTTCAGAGTTCTCATTAAGAGTTAATCAACTAGTTAATGAACCTAAAAATGGAACATATAATCCGTATAATTACGGCGATGCACCTGTACTAACTGTTACTTGCGCACAAGGTTCAATCTTTGATAGTTTTGTCAGCTATGACGCAATGAATCAAGTGTCAATTGACAAAGACGGAGCAAAGGAATTGGCGAAAAAACTAGGAACTCCAAACCTTACATTCACTGTTAAGTTGAATTTCCCAGCGACAACAACAAAAGGTCAAAATTCATTTACATTGGAAACAGTTAATGTAACTTGGTAATTTATTACCTAAAATCTAAAAAAGTAGGGGCGGTTTAACCGTCCCTATTGCATTATATAAGAACATAATTCTGTAGAGAGAGTTCACAATTGCATAAAAAATTATGTAGCAAAGGGACTGTAACACTAACATACTAGTATATGATTTATGCATATAAAATAAAAGACAGAAAGATTGGGAAATATGTCAAAAATAGAACTAGCAAAAAAATATGAAGATTACATGATTGAAATGAGAAGATATTTTCACGAAAATCCAGAAGTGTCAAACAAAGAACATAATACAATGAAAAAAATTCTTCATGAACTTGAAAACATGGGTATAAACGCCTTTGAAATAAAAAAAGCAGGAGTCTTAGCGAAAATTAGCGGTGAAAGACAAGGTAAAACTGTGCTTTTAAGGGCAGATTGCGACGCATTGCCAATAAACGAAAATGAGTTTAATCTCAGCAGAAAAAGAGAGTGCATAAGCAGGGCTGATGGAATAATGCACGCTTGTGGGCACGATGGACACATGGCGGTTATGCTCGGTGCTGCACAAATGCTAAAAGATATAAAAAATGAAATCAACGGAACAGTGTATATCTTTTTTGAAAGAGGAGAAGAAATCATATATAATTATGAGTTCTTTTTTGAGTACTTAGAAAAAGAAAAAATCAAAATCGACACATCGTTTGCATTCCACACATTTGCCGATTTGAGGTCGGGGTTAATCGGAATAAGCGACAGTGAAATGATGGCTGGCACTATTGGTTTTGATGTCACGATAAACGGAAAAGGCGGTCACGGTTCAAGACCCGACCAGTCTATTAATCCAATTGATGCATTTGTGGCAATTTATCAAGGAATGCAAAGCATGAGACTGACGAGCGTTGACCCATACAAAACGCTCACATATTCCGTTGGGCTTCTCGAGGGCGGTTCAATAGGTAATGTCATTCCACAAAAAGTGAGATTTGCAGGCACTATCAGATGTTTCGACCGAGCAGTGAGCAAAAAATTCAGAGCAGATTTAAAACATTTCATCGCTAAAACTTGCGAGGCATACAACTGCACAGTTACATATCAAAATTGCTCGTTGCAGTCCTTTCCGGTGATTAACAATAAAGAGTGCGCAAAGTTAGCAAGAGATGTAATCAACGCTGAATTTGGCGAAATGATAGCAAGTGAAATTCAGCCGTGGTTGGCTTCTGAAAGCTATTCATTATACACTGCATTGTTCCCAAGTGTATTCGCTTTTCTGGGTATTAGAAATGAGGAAAAAGGTGTGGGGGCGGCACACCACAACGAGAGATTTGATTTAGATGAAAGTGCATTTATTGTTGGCGCGGCTAGCGCAGTTGCATATGTGGTAGAGTTCTTAAAATCTGATTTAGTACCAAAGTTTACTCCGTTTGAGGGTGGGTATAAGAACTTTCTAAGAGAGTTGCAACTGCAAAATTTTGAGATAGAAGATTGAATAAGAAAATATATTATATTAATTGGGTTGTCAAAGAAGAATATTGTGTTCATTGCTCTCTCACTGAATGATGACTCAATTAAAAAATTAATAATTAATACTTAATTAACTCTTGCAATTTATCTTGAAAACATATAAAATTAAAATATTAGCGAAGAAGAAGCTTAAGAAGGGAGAGGCACATGCAAAAATCTTGAAGGTGAGAAAAGTTTTTGCACTATGAATGTAAAAGTTATGAAAAAATTGATACAAGTTGCGTTGTTTGTGATACTCTCGCTTACATTGAGTGGGTGTTCTCTTGCAGGGTTAGACCCACAAGATTTAATATCGCCACCAAATGCCAACCAAGACCAACAAGCAATTCAACAACTGCTAAAAAAACCTGATGAAGTGCTAAATTTTGTGTATCCAAAAAGAGGAGAATATCGCTCTGCTGTAATAATGCACGATTTTAACGGCGATGGAATTGAAGACGCAGTTGGATTTACATCAAAGCCAGAGGGTGGAGTTTTGGTGCAATTCATGTTTGAGACTGACGAGGGTTGGGAAACTGTAAGCACATATGAAAACACGGGAATTCAAGTGGATAAAGTTTTATTTGGAAACTTATGGGGTGAAAATCAAGAGGAAATGATAGTCGGTTGGGGTTCACCACAGAGCTTAACCGCTACAATTTCTGTTTATAGATATATAGATGGACGAGTTGTTGAGTATAATCTTGAGCAACAATATGACGAATTTATGGTGACTAGTTTTGGCGAAGAGGGTAGAAATGAGCTATTTATTTCTACTGTATATACCCAATCGGAAGAGGAAGGCGTTGAAGGAATGCCGTCATTGGGTATGCTGTACACTTTTGACAGTGGAACTCCAACACTTTATAAAAGTGTTAATTTGAATGATAAAGTTGTAAGGTATAATTCCTGTAGTTTCAGCAAAATAAACAATAACATTTCTGCGATTATTTTAGAGGGTGCACTGGCAGAGGGAAGCAGTGTTACTCAAATCGTAACAATGGACAATAATTTGTTTGCCGCACCACTTTCGTGGGAATCAAACCAACAGCATTTTAATTTCTTTTTCAGACCCTCTGCGCTTAATGTGCAAGCGCAAGATATTAACGAGGACGGAATTATAGAGTTTCCTATGTTGGTTCTTCAAGATGGTTACGCTGTTGATTCAGTTAAAGTTCCTGTGAATTACTATGTCGATTGGGTGCAGTTTAGAAACAATTCTTGGAGTACACGTGTGATTGAAAGAACTGTTATGAACAGTGAAATGAACTTCATGTTTTCGGTTGATGAAGAGTATAATATTCTTTGTGAAGAAGATGAAAATGGTGGATTTACAGTTAGCGAAGCCTTTTTTAATCGAGATGGAGAATTCTCATATAGGCACAAATTGTTTAACTTGCAAGTGCTTACTCAAGAGGAATGGGACGAAGTTGAGGGCTATGAAAGATTATTTATTGGTGGAAATGACATGGTTTACGCTGTAAAAGCCTATTCAAGCGGAGATTTAAGTGAAGAAATACAAAACTCAATTAAACCTATATTTGAGTGATTGAGATTACTGCGGACTTGTGAAAAATATTTTTTAGAAGTAGTGAATTGAGAAAGGGTGGACATGATTATGAAAAAAATTTTAGTGTGTGAAGACGAGCAAAACATCAGAGAATTTGTGGTGATTAACTTAAAAAGAGCGGGATATGAAACGACAGAAGTATCGTCGGGCGATGAAGCACTTCGAGTTTATGAAGAGCAAAATGGAGATTTTGGCGTTGTCGTTCTAGATTTAATGATGCCGGGCAGACATGATGGTTTGTCGGTTTGTAAAGAATTGAGAAAAAAGAGTGACTCGCTTGGAATAATCATGCTCACTGCAAAAACGCAAGAGATGGATAAAGTTGGCGGATTGATGATGGGCGCAGATGACTATATGACAAAACCGTTTTCGCCCTCTGAGTTGGTGGCTAGAGTAGATGCTGTATACAGAAGAGTCGAGCTTGCAGGAGGCAGGAAAAACGACTTTTCGGAGGAGATTACCTCGGGCGACTTTTGCCTTAATTTCAGAAACAGAAGTTTCATGAAAAAAGAAGAAGTAATTGAGTTGACGCAAGTGGAATTTCAAATTATGGAATATTTTTTCTCAAATCCAAAGCTTGCTCTTAGCAGAACCGACATTTTAAAGCATGTTTGGGGCGATTCATACGCTGGCGAAGAAAAAATAGTTGATGTAAATATAAGAAGATTGCGAATGAAAATTGAAGATGAACCATCAAACCCCATATACATTGTAACAGTTTGGGGACATGGATATAGATGGGAAGGGTAGTTTGTGGCTTATTGCTCCGCAAATTAAATACTTGACAATCTTGACGGTGATTTTGCAGTATTTCATCGTCAAAGAACCGTTTTCTATGCACAAAGCATTGAAAAGAACCTTTTCCTCGAACTACAGAAAAATCCCTAGCCAATCTTTTGTCCACTTTTTAATTGGTGGAGCAATAGTCGGTGTTAGTCCTAGTTACTTAGCATAAAGTATTATGAAAGGCGGTGCAAAAATGAGTGGAAGCAAACAAAGTATCTCGAGAAGATGGTTTATCAACAGTCTCGGTGTTTTTGTTGTGTTGCTCATTATTTTTATAACTTGCATGGGCATCGCAATTCAAAGCTATGTGTATAACGGAATTCAGCAAGTTTTAATAGGTAGAAGTGACGAACTTTTAAATATATTTTCCACGTCGGGAACAAACAATTTTTCAACTGTTTCAAGGGCTTATATTGAGAATTTCCCTGATAAAAACGACATGGAAATAATGTCGATTTCGGAATACGGCGTGGTTGTGGTTTCTTCAACAGGATTTGACCCCGACCAAAGCCAGATTATGCCTGATTATGTTAATGCTCTTTCTGCACCAAATAATTTTGGTTATTGGATTGGAAACTCTAGCACAGGCGAAAAAGTTATGGCTATTACACGAGTTGTAAGGAATTCATATGGCTCTGTTGAAGGGTCGTTGCGTTATATAGTTTCCATGACACAGGCAGATGAACAAATTTTAATCATTGTTATAGCGTTAATTATTTTGGGAATAATTCTAACATTGCTTTTCACCCTTTCGGGATTTTACTTTGTGCGTTCGATTTTAACTCCACTGCGACAGGTAAACATAACTGCGCAGAAAATTTCAGGTGGTAACTTTGCAGTTCGATTAGATAAAAATCACGACGACGAAATTGGACAGTTAATTGATACAATTAATGTTATGGCAGAGGAATTGGGAAATTCTGAAAGAATGAAAAATGACTTTATTTCTTCGGTTTCACACGAGCTTAGAACTCCGTTGACAGCGATAAAAGGTTGGGCAGAGACGCTCCAAAACGGAGAACAAGACGAATCAACATCAAGACAAGGAATGAGTATAATCATCAAGGAAACCCAGCGATTAACAGGGATAGTGGAGGAGTTATTGGACTTTTCAAGAATTCAAAACAATCGCATGGATTTAACTCTGGTTAAAACAGATGTTTTGGCTGAACTCGACGAGGTTGTTTTTCTTTTTACAGAAAGAGCAAAAGCAGAAAATAAAGAGTTGTTATATGAAGAAGGCACGATTTTATCACCTGTTATGGCAGACGTGAACAGGCTGAAACAAGTTCTTGTAAACATAATTGACAACGCTATTAAATATACGAGTGAGGGAGGACAAGTCAAAGTTTCCACTCACGAAAAATACAATAAAATCTATATTGTTGTTTCTGACAATGGGTGCGGTATTGATGAAGAGCATTTGCCACACATTAAAAAGAAATTCTATAAGGCAAATCAAGTAGTTAGAGGGTCGGGAATTGGTCTTGCTGTTGCAGATGAAATAATCGACTTGCACTCGGGCAGACTTACAATAGACAGCACGCTTGGAAAAGGCACAACGGTTACAATAGAATTAAATAAGATTTGAATTTCACATTGAAAGATTGAGTAATATATAAGTTTTGAGGGAAACACGGTTTTCTCTCGTAGGATATCGGGCGAAATGAAAGGGAGAAATTAAATTGAGTAAAAAAACAAGTATTGGTGGTCAAGCGTTAATGGAAGGCGTGATGATGTTAGGACCCAAGAAAATCACCGCGGCTTTTTGCGACGAAAATGGAAATGTCACAGCGGAAGATATAGAATTTACCTTTACAAAGGAGAAATTTCCGATTGTGGGAAAACCTATAATCAGAGGTGTTTTCAGTTTTATCGACACAATGAGATTGAGCATGAAGTCGATGGATTTGGCAGCAAAGCAATTTGAAATCGAAGATGAGCCACAAGGGAAATTTGAAAAATGGCTAACCGATAAATTTGGCGACAAGATAGGAAGCGTCATAGTCGGGCTTGGAGTTGTGCTTGGACTTGCTTTGTCAGTGCTTTTGTTTTTGTTCTTGCCGGTTGTTGCATTCAATGGAATTACAATGATTTTAGGAGAACAATCAGACATTACAAGGGCTATTGTCGAGGGTGTTTTGAGAATGGCGATTTTCATAGGATATGTCGCTGTAATTGCGTTAATTCCAGATATTAAACGAGTGTTTATGTATCACGGGGCGGAGCATAAAACAATTTTCTGCTATGAAAACGAGCTTCCATTAACTGTTGAGAATGTTAAAATCCAATCAAGGTTTCACCCACGTTGTGGAACAAGTTTTCTCGTTATTTTAATTGTTCTTGGGATTGTAGTCGGCTTTTTCATTCCGTTTTCAAATCCGATTTTAAGAACGGGGGCTAAAATCTTAACCTTGCCTTTAGTGGTTTCTTTGGGATACGAGTTAATAAAAATTTGTGGGCGATTTGACAATGTTATAACTAGAATAATCTCTGCGCCCGGAATGTGGGTGCAAAGACTCACAACAAAAGAGCCTGACGACAAAATGATAGAAACGGCAATAAAAGCGATGGAAAGTGTAATCCCTGAAAACGGCGAAGATATTTTAGTTTGATTTTGAATAAAGAAACGTAGGGGGCGTCCCTAAAACACCTAATTCAGTTTATGCAATTTGACGAGAAAATTCCTTAATGCAACAACCCCTCAAAACAAGAAAAAATTTGATTATTTTCAGACAGGCGTGGAAGCCTGTCCCTACAATGATTTGTTTATTCTAACAAGAAAATTCTTAATGCGACAGCCCGTTTTATACTATAGTTGAGAATAGATTTTAAAGAAAAGAGTGGAATTAATCATGAGCA
>CAYJBU010000094.1:0-10870 GCA_964368155.1 uncultured Eubacteriales bacterium
GAAACTTGAATTTCTTAATATCAACACATAATTATGTATGAAAACAAGAAAGGGGAGTTATGAATTCGGGTAGAATACTTTGTAAGTTTTGTCCGATTTAATAACATGGTTTAATTATGAATAAGCCAAATTTAATTTATATTCTTGCAGATGATATGGGAGTAGGAGATGTATCAGCCTTAAATGAGAATTGTGGGTTTGTTACACCTAACTTAGATAAAATGTGTGAAAATGGAATAGCTTTTACTGATGCACACTCAACTTCCTCCGTTTGTACTCCATCAAGATACGGCATAATGACTGGGCGATATAATTGGAGAAGTGTATTGAAAAAAGGCGTTCTAGGTGGATATAGCAATGCGTTAATCGAAAAAGGAAGATCAACAGTCGCTGATGTACTTAAACGAAACGGATATTATACTTCAATGATTGGAAAGTGGCATCTAGGAATGGATTTTCCAAAGAATTTTGAAGTTAATCATAGTCCAGGTCTTGGTGAGAGATTTGACTTGGACGATGGGATAGATTACTCGGGTAAAATTGAAAATTCACCTATTACTAATGGTTTTGATTACTATTTTGGTATTTCTGCTTCGCTTGACATACCTCCATATGTGTATATTGAAAACGACAAGTTTACTGATACTCCTGATCATATCAGTCAAACTGAGAAGGGTTTAGGCTGGTTCCGTGCAGGGCCATGTGCAAAGGATTTTGTGCATGAAAATGTATTGGACGAGCTTTGTGACAAAGTTTTAGATGAAATTGAAAATCACTGTGAAGACCCATTTTTTATTTATTTTCCAATGCCAGCGCCACATGGACCAATTCTACCAACTGATAAATTTAAAGGTAAGTCAAATACTAATGGTTATGGCGACTTTGTCCTTCAATGCGACGATGTAGTTGGGCGTATAATGAGTAAATTGGAAGAAAAGGGAATTATTGACGATACTATAGTTATCTATACAGCTGATAATGGTTGTTCTCCTGCTGCTAATCTTGAAGAGTTGTACGAATTAGGACACAATCCAAACTATGTTTATAGAGGTCACAAGGCTGATATTTTTGAGGGTGGACACAGAATCCCTTTCATAGCTAGTTGGGGTAACGGAATGCCGAAAGGCGAGAGATGTGACCGAACAATTTGCCAAAGTGATATCATGGCGACAATGGCAGAGATTTTGGGTGATAAATTGGCAGACAATGAGGGTGAAGATAGTATTTCTAATTTGCCATTGTGGAATAATCCTAAAACAGACGGTGTAAGAACTAGCACTGTGCATCAAAGTATTAACGGTTCATTATCATTAAGAAAAGGTAAGTTTAAACTTGAAATGTGTGCAGATTCAGGAGGATGGTCATTCCCTCGTCCAAACACTGATGAAAGTGTAGGGTTGCCTGAATTCCAGCTATATGACTTAGAAAATGATATTGGAGAAACAAAGAATGTTATTGAAGAGTTCCCAGAAGTTTATAAAGAGATGAGGGAAGAACTTAAAGCAATTGTTTTAAGCGGAAGAACCTCGGTGGGTGAGAAACAAGAAAACAATGGTGAAAAAACTTGGGAAACTGTGAAATGGATTGAAGAATAATTTGCTTATATAATAGTTTTGATAAATAACTTGAAAATATTTAACCGCTATACAAATCAAAATGGTTTGTATAGCGGTTTTTTTATCATATTATAAATCTATATATTGTTCTCGCATGTTACCAATTATATTATCGGTGGAGGAAAACACATATTTTTGAGGATTAGTATTATTCGTTGAAACAAGGTTTATTTCAGCAGATTTAATGTTTGGAGATGATGCTACCACAGTAATCTGAGAAGCATCAAATGTGCTTTCAACAATCAGCATAGCTTTTCCGGCGAAGAGTTTGCGTTTTGGAGCTTTGTCATGCTCATGACTTTTTGGGTCTCCGTTTCCAACACCTATGATATTTGCATTTCCAATAATACTAAAATCAACATCAATCTCTGAATCAGTAACAAGATTACCATTTTTATCAACCACTTCAACAGTAATCATTGTGCTGTCAGAATGATTTGCGATAAGTTGGGTTTTATCTGTTGAAAGCGTAAGCTGGTATTCTTCTTCACTTGTTACAATGATTTTAGTTAGAATTTCGGCTCCTTTTTTATAGCCAATTGCCTTTAATTCACCCTTTTTGTATATTGTGTTCCACTCAAGATGCGATAACCTGTCTAAAGATTTTCTACCTTGAGAAACTCCATTAATAAACAATTCAACTTCGTCACAATTACTGAAAGCCCAAACAGAAACTTCACTTCCTTCATCAAAAGGTAAGTTCCAACTAGGGAAGATGTGGAGCAAAGGTTCGTCACGCCACCAAGCTCTCATATAGTAAGCCCAGTCTTTGTAAAAGCCGCATAAATCTAAAATTCCAAATGTCGAAATTACTTGTGGAAATTGATAAGGGAAAACCTCTCCTCTATAGTCAAAACCAGTCCATAGATACTGACCAAGAAAGTTTGTTCTGCCATCATGCTCTTTTAATGCTTCTTCAGGAGTTAATCCCCAAAACGGCCCGCAATCTCCATAACAAGTGACTTCCCCGTCATGTTTTTTGTTATACCAAACTCCGCAAGCTTGCCCGGATTGACTAACCCCTGGACGATTAATTTTGCCATTGCTATATCCTCTGATTGAGCAAACACCACTGGTTTCAGTGCTGACAAAACAACTTTCGGGATTATTTTTGGTTACTGCTTCATGTTGAAGAGGACCTACTTTCGGTTTTAGATAGTTTACTCCGTGTATATGTCTTTTATAACCGTTGTTGTGAAGATAAGTAATGATACTATCAACATTGCAATTTATAGCAAATAGGAAATCTCTGCTATCGTCCAACTGCTCTCCAATAGCTATGAGCTTAGAGAAAATATCAATTCCAACTTTGTTGTCTTGAATTCCCATTTCTTCATTTCCCATTGAATAGAAGATAATAGATGGATGATTTCTATCTCGTTTGATAAGGTTTTTAAAATCATCGATACATTCATATGAAGTTCCAGGAAGTCTATGCTCGTCCATAACAATAAAGCCCAATTCATCACACAAATCAAGGAAAACGGGGGAAGGAGGGTTATGAGAACAGCGATATGAGTTACACCCCATGGATTGGAGTGTTTTTATTTTATATTCCATAGTTGATCTTGAAAGAGCAGTTCCAACGCCTGCCAAATCGTCATGACCACATACTCCTTTTAAATAGATATTTTTTCCATTGAGGAAAAGGCCTTTTTCGGGGGAAAATGTGAATTTTCTAATTCCAAATTTTTGGATAAATATATCAGATTTATCATCATATTGAACACTTACTTTTGCAGAATATTGAACAGGGTTTTCGGTATCCCATAAGCTGATATTGCTGAGCTTTACACTGGTTTTGGTTGTGGTGCTTGAAAGAGGAAGTGCTGTGAAGTCACCTTTTATAGTCGCAACATTAACATCATTTGGGTCAAAAATGTCAACAGAATAAACGCAATTTGTATCAGTGAAATTGTTACTGTCAAATTCAAGTTGAATATCAAGATTGCAACTATTATTTTCTAAATCAATGTTATAAGGCTTGATAAACACACCATTTTCGGCTATTCTGACAGATTCAGTGGCGATTAAAAAAGAATCTCTATAAATTCCACCACCTTCGTACCACCATCCTTCATAGCCAGTCGCGTCAACACTAACAGCAATGGTGTTGTCTCCATCTTGCTTCAATACTTCTGTGAGCTCATATGAAAAGCCAAGATATCCTCCAAGGTGTCTGCCCATAAAATGTCCATTGCACCACACTTGACTGTCGCGAAAAACTCCATCAAAACGAATAAAAACTCGTTTGTTTTTCATCTCATCTGATAGTTTAAATGTTTTCCTGTACCAAACTTTTCCTTTTCTCAAACAGCCTACAGAATCGGATTCTTCGTTAGTGAAATCACATTTTTCAATTACAAAATCATGTGGAAGTCTAACGTCAGACCAATTGCTGTCATCGAAATTTGATACAGCAAGACCGTGATTTCCGACTTTCACCCATTGTGGTTCTTTATATTTTTCGCCTGCAAACCTATCAAAGTTTTTTCCATCGCAATCATGGTCGCAAAATTTCCAACCAAAATTAAAATTATATTCTCTGTTCATTAATAACTCTCCTCTTTAATTTGAAAAGAAACATCCTCTAAATTGTCATTTGCCCAAAGAAGTACTCCTTGTTCATTATCTGTTTTTTTAGCGCCACTTATATCTGTAATGTCAAAAACATTTCTCATTAAAATGCTAATGTTTTTACCTTTTCCTTTAAAACTAATTGTAACTAGCCCGTTTGAATAAACAGCATTTATGCTAAGAGCCTCATGTCCATCAATAGTGCAAATGTTAGTTGTAGCCTCACCACTTAGTTCAAAAATGTGGAAAGTGGTACCTTCTGTATAATCATAATCAGGGACTTCCCTATTAATGCCAAAAGGTACTATTGAGTTCTCTCTTGCGAAGATAGGCAATGAGAGATAATCATAATTTTCATTTTGCCAATGACCATTACTGTATATTACTTTGTTTGAAAGAATGTGAGTCCATTTTCCATAAGGGAGATAGTAGTCTACATTACCGCTAGACTTAAACACAGGAGCAACTAAAATGTTTTCTCCAAGCATATATTGTCTGTCGATTTGTAAGCAAGCTAAATCATCTTGGAACTCTAAAACCATCGCACGCATAACAGGTACACCGGTTTTGTGAGTGTAAACTGCATTTGAAAACAAGTAAGGCATGAGCATGCATTTGAATTGAGTGAAAAATCTGACAACATCAACTGCCTCTTCTCCAAAATTCCATGGTACTCGATATGATTTTGCACCGTGAAGTCTAGAATGAGTAGATAGCAGTCCGAAAGCTGCCCAACGCTTGTAAACATCACTTGGTGCAGTCCCCTCAAATCCAGATATATCGTGGCTCCAAAAACCAAAACCACTCATGCAAAGGGATAGTCCACCTCTGATAGATTCACTCATAGAGATAAAGGAAGAAGAGCAGTCTCCCCCCCAATGAACAGGAAATTGTTGTCCACCTGCTGTAGCACTTCTAGCAAAAAGACAAGCTTCGCCTTTTCCACGAGTTTCTTCTAAAAGTTCAAAAACACATTTATTATATAGTTGTGTGTAGTAGTTGTGCATTTTAACAGGATTACTTCCATCAAAATAAACAACATCGGTTGGAATTCTCTCGCCAAAATCTGTCTTAAAGCTGTCAACTCCCTGATTTAAAAGTACACGTAATTTATCTTGATACCACTTGTATGCATCTGGGTTTGTAAAGTCAACAATTCCCATTCCTGCTTGCCATTTATCTGATTGCCAAACATCTCCGTTTTGTTTTTTTAATAGAAACCCAAGTTTCTTCGCTTCTAAAAACAGTGGCGATTTTTGAGCGATATAAGAGTTAATCCACACACATATTTTTAGTTTTTTGTCATTTTTAATTCGTCCTAGCATTTCTTCAATATTCGGGAACATATTTTCATCCCAAGTGAAGTTACACCATTCGTTTTCTTTCATCCAAAAGCAGTCAAAATGAAAAACGTGAAGAGGAATATTGCGCTCTGCCATGCCGTCTATAAAGCTCATAACAGTATCTTCGTCATATGAAGTAGTGAAAGAAGAAGTTAGCCACAATCCAAAACTCCAAGCTGGGGGGAGTGCAGGTTTTCCAGTTAAAGTGGTGTAATTTTCAAGGACGTCTTTCATATCATTTCCACCAATAATCATGAAATCTAACTTTTCGCCAGGAACTGAAAACTGGACCTTTGTAACTGCTTCAGAACAAACTTCAAAAGAAACTTTATCAGTTGAATTAACAAATACTCCATACCCTCTATTTGTTATGTAAAATGGAATGTTTTTATAAGCGATTTCAGAGCCTGTCCCACCATCTTCATTCCATATGTCTACTACTTGTCCATTTTTTACAAAAGGTGTGAAGCGTTCTCCAAGACCATAAATATATTCATCTAAGTCAACACACAACTGACCGCGCATGAAAGCACCTTGTGGTGTGTTGATATGGCTTATCATAGCTCGCCCAAATCTGTTTCCTACACTTGTAAGCAGTTTGTCCTTGTAAAAATAATCAATAGTGACAGGGTTTTTCGCAATTACCATAGAGGTTTCGCCCGATATAATTGTGATTGCGTTATCCAAATCAATTACTTTTAGGTTGCATTTGTCATCTTTTAATTCAAAACGAGGTTCAATCTCATTGCTTCCAATGAAATGAAAAACTTTTGTTCTAAGTATGTTTGGTTGAGGAGAAGATATGCAAATTTCAAGCACTGGGCCACCTAAACCACGTTCGTCTTGAGTGTAATTTACTGCATATAGATATACTTTTTCGTTAGAAGTTTTAACATCGCGAATCTGAACCATTTCATTGCGAGTCACTCCTGGTTTATTTTCCCAATAACCGTCGGTAAATTTCATATTGTTACTCCAATCTTTTAATCCATTATTAGTTGAGTTAACTAAATTTTATTATATTACCCATTGTAAATATTAACATACAAAATTAGGAAAAGCAATAGACAAGTTCGAAAAACATAATTGAAATTCAAACTTGTCTTGTTATACAATATATATTTTTTAAATTGGTTTTCTACTTTTTTAATCCTGAATCAGAAACTGCACTCGGAGGGAAAAATTCATTTACAGGGAATTCAATTTGCTCAAATAAATCGCAAGGGCTGTCGCTGGTGGTAAGACATTCTTTTTCTGGTATGCAAAAGTCATATGCAGGGATTAATAATTGAGTGTTTCTGACGATTTGCACAATCATAAAAATTCCTAATGAGACATAAACAGATTTTTTTCCGACTCTCTCGAATTCACCACCAAATCTAATGCAGATTTTTTCAGGAATATGAAAAATGCTGTCACAGCAATCTGAAAGCAATCCTATGCATAGTTTTGCAGAAAGTGCAACAGGTTCAGACACTTCAACTACTGCTTCAGGCATTGTTAAGTCAGTGCAGTCATTTTCACAGTTACTGGAAGTAAAAGTCTTAATACAACCCTCACTGCCGTAAAGTATAACTTTTTTGTTAAAAACACTTATTCCGGTTATGGTTTGAGGGGTGGAAATAGGTGTGGTATACAGTTCTAGGGTGATGTCGAAAAAAAATGTCATGTCGACAGAATAGAAACCTCGGTTAAATGGAATTGGTTGCATTTCTACAAAAACAGTTATTACACTTGCTCCTTTAATTCTTACATTTGTTGCATCGTCTACTAGTTCTTGAACACACTTTGTAAATAAAACACGGATATCCTCGATGCAATCTTTATCGGAACAACTATCGTAGACCCTTCTTGTGTCAATACATACTGCTTCTTTAAAGCATGATTTATCATTATTTATGTTCGCCATAGGTAACCTCCCAGTCTGCTTCGCTTTCCACGCAGATATTATTATATACTTATTGAATAATATTGTGTAAATTTTAAAAATATGCTAGAATAAGTATCTAATATGAAATAAAGTTTTTCAGGAAAAGGATGGAAATAGAAATGCTAAGAGTATTAATTGATGCAGACGGATGTCCCGTAGTGGACGAAACAGTCGAGATTTGCAAAAAATATGAGGTTAAGTGCTTAATTTTGTGCGATACTTCACACTATTTTAATAAGGCTGGTGCGGAAGTGTTGACCTTTTCTAAAGGAGCGGATAGTGTTGATTTTGCATTGGTTAATTTATTGAAAGATAATGATATTGTTATTACACAAGATTATGGACTGGCTGCGATGGCGCTTGCAAAGAAAGCAAAAGTGTTGAATGAAAATGGAATTGAATATACAAATGATAATATAGATTCATTTTTATCTGCAAGATACACTTCAAAAAAATTGAGAAATGCTGGAGTGAGGCTTAAAGGCTCGGGGAAAAGAAAAGCTTCTCAAGATGAAGATTATGTTCATGCACTTAAAAAAATGATTGAGATGAAAATATAATTTTTATATTCGATTAGAAAATGTTAATAAAATGAGGCGATTGTTGCATTAATGTGAAAACAGCCCCAAAAGGATGGAGCAAAAAGCAGGGCTTTCAGGAGGGAGTGAAAGTCCAAAAAACAGGAAAAAACCAGTGTGCGGACAGCATGGAAGTCTGTCAGAACACTGGTTTGTTTATTTTGTGGAGATAATTCGATAATGCAACAAACCTATAAAAAAAAATTGATAAAATTAATTGATGCTTTGCCAATTTGAGTTGTTTTGATTACTGTCAACAACTGCATGGATAAATTTTATGCTTTCAAGGCCTTCTTCGACAGTAGGGAAGTCTAAGTCGTCCTTTGTGAGTGGTTCCCCGTTGATTTTTTTAAGAAGCGCAGTAGTATATGTTTTATAAAGGTTTGCAAAGGCAACATACAAGCCTTCTGGATGTCCCGACGGAATACGGTTTAATTCCGCTGCTCTGCCCTCAAGGTAACCCATTCCACGATTATAAATTTGCATAGGTTGCCCTTTTTTTGTCACATAAAGAAGATTTGGATTTTCTTGAACCCACTCAATAGCTCCTTTTGTTCCAAAAATCCTTACAACTAGACCATTTGAATGACCAACACAAACTTGAGAAAAAGCAAATACTCCATGTGCTCCATTTTCGTACTCTAAAAGTATATTTGCATTCAATTCAAGTGGTTGTCCAAAATGGTCTAAAGTGGCGCAAACTTTTTTAAGCTTAAGCCCTGTTAAATATGACACCATGTGCTCTACATGAGTGCCTAAATCCCCTACACAGTTCGAAATACCTGCTATTTCGGGGTCTTTTCTCCACATTGAAAGCTTCAAAGTAGAAATGTCTCCTGCACCGATGTCGTCGATTAGCCATTCTTGTAAAAATTCACCGTTTACATTGATTATTTCGCCAATTTCTCCGTCATCAATGATTTTTTTCGCTTGTTTTACCATGCAGTTTCCAGTGTATGAATAAGTTACTCCGAAGAATAAATCTTTTTCTCTTGTTAATCTTGCGAGTTCCTCGCCCTGTTCAACTGTGTGGCAAAGCGGTTTTTCACACACGACATTAAAACCGTGCTCTAGAAAAGCTTTTGCAATGTCAAAATGAGTTTTATTTGGAGTAGTGATGACGACAAAATCTATTTTATCATCACGCAATGACTCTTTTTCAGCCATTTCCAGATAGCTTGAATAAACCCTGTCTTTTTCAATTGACAAGCTTTCACCTGTTTTGTTATTAACTTCTTCATTTGTGCTAAAACAGCCTGCTTTTAAAACTGCTTTTCCATCAAAGTCAATCGCTGTTCTGTGTACATTTCCGATAAAAGCGTTAATACTACCGCCTATCATTCCATAGTTTAATGTGTTACGTGACATACCTACACTCCATTCCGCACCATTAGGTGCAATTTTTTTATGAAAAGATAAATTAAATTCCTTCTCTGATTATCGGTAATAGTCCTGTTGACAATTTACCATCGACAAGCATATTGTCTTGAGGCCTGTTTGAAAATTCTTTAACCAGTTGTGCCCTGAATTTTTCAATTCTCGCTTGGTAATCAGGATTTTGTATCAAATCATCACACTCATAGGGGTCGTTTATCAAGTCAAAAAATTGCTCATCACCACTATATGTAAAATATATATACTTCATCTTACCATCAGTTATAAACTGCATTGCTTGACTTTTGTCATAGCAAATTGCGTGTTCACCATGAATGAATTCACGGTTGATTTCTGCACTTAAATCAAGCCCAGTGACGTCATTTTCAGCTTTTAAACCCGCTTGATTTAATATTGTCGTGTAAATGTCTTGAAGAACTACAGCTTCATCTCTTTTTTCTGATTTGTGGTTACCGTTTTCCCAAATAATCAAAGGAACAGCAGCACTGCCTTCATAAGCATATGTTTTTCTGAACAAGTTGTGGTCGCCCAGCATTTCTCCGTGATCAGAGGTGAAAACTATGTAATCTGGCATGTCGTTTACGTGTCGCAATTCTCTTATAAGCCTTCCGATTTGATTGTCTATGTGTGAGATTTGTGCGTAATAGCCAAGCCTAGTGAGTTTTAGTCTTTCTTCGCTGAGTTTACCCTCCCAGTAAGTAACGCTGTTTACTGGTTTGTCGTGGACTTTAGCCCACTCACCAATATGAGGTTTATCACAAGTTTTTTGCATATAAATATCCCAAAAATCTTTTGGTGGGTCAATTGGTGGATGTGGTCTATGAAATGAGAGGTTTAAAAAATAAGGACGAGTCTTATCTCTTCTTTTAATGAATTCTAAACCTTTTGTCACAACCCAAGTGTTGTTGTGGAGCTCTTCGGGTAGAGCGCTTGGTCTTGCAACCCAGCCATTATCATCAATTCCCGAGATTGCCTCACTGAGCATTCCTCCACTTTTTTCGTGTAGCCATTCGTGATAATCATTTACATAATCACCGTCTAAATTTTGCCATGCTTCATAGGACTCGTGTCCTTCAAATCCGCAGTGCTTTCGTTGAGGGTAAAAATGAGTTTTACCAACACAATGTGTCTGATATCCGTTGTTTCGTAAAACCTCTGGTAGCATGTTTGGGAAATTCCAATTTTGCTTGTCCTTATATCCCAAAAATCCCAGTTGCGATGGACTTTTCCCAGTGAAAAGACAAGCCCTTGCAGGAATACAACTAGGAGAGGGAGAATATGCGTTTGTGAAAAGAGTACCTTGACTTGCAAGGGTGTCAAGATTTGGGGTGTCTACTACTTTGTGACCAAGAATGCTGAGACAATCCCACCTGAACTGGTCACATATTATAAGTAAAATATTCTTGTTTGTCATTTCAATTCAACTCTTTC
>CAYJBU010000095.1:0-10849 GCA_964368155.1 uncultured Eubacteriales bacterium
TGCAAAGGTCGAGGGAGGTATAGCTGTTTTACACAACAATGAATGGTATATATGCTCGCCAAAGGAATAAAAGATTACGACCATTTCACGTAGGGGTATGAGAAATTCTCTAAACCACATTCATATGATTATATTTATTTCCGAAATTGAGGACGGGACTATGTGGGCATCGTCCCCTACTGAAATTGAAGAAGATTGCCACATAAAGAGAATAATTTCCACAAAGTAAAACTGCCACTATCATATATTTGATAATGGCAGTTTCTCTATTGAAAATAGTATAGTTTCGACTTTTAATTTGTCTAAAAACTTTAAGTGAAACTTAAAGTTATGCTATCTTTTTGAGGCACAAGTAAAGTCATTTTTACTTTTGCGGCAGAAAGCATTTTTTTCGACGCTTTTACAGAATCTGTGTCAGCATATTTATCGCAAAGGTAGATAATCTCTTTTATTCCCGATTGAATAATTGCTTTTGCACACTCATTGCAAGGGAACAAAGCGACATAAATTCTGGCATTTTTCAAGTTTCGTCCACCTGAATTAAGAATTGCGTTCAGTTCTGCATGGACAACATAAGGGTATTTTGTCTCTGAACCCTCTCTGTCCCAAGGGAATTCATCATCATCGCAACCAACAGGGAAACCGTTGTAGCCGGTGGAAATGATAACATTAGTATCGTCTACGATGCACGCACCAACTTGAGTGCTTGGGTCTTTGCTCCTATTTGCTGCAAGCAAAGCAACACCCATGAAGTATTCGTCCCATGAGATATAGTCTTGTCTTTTCATAATCAGCCGTCCTTTTTACGATTTTAAAGGTCTTTGATTTGCTCTTGAGTAACAATAACAATGTCATTGTCGCTCAAAACAGAAGCTGCTTTTTTAATGTTATCTGCACGAATTATTACAAATGCCTTGCCTTTGTCTCTGCTCATAAATGCGTAGACATATTCAATTCCGATATCGTTATCAGAAAGGATTTGCACAACTTGTGAGAAAGCTCCTGGGCTATCGCTAACAGCAACCACAATGATATCAGAAAGAGAAACTGTCATTCCTGCTGTTTTGAGTGCTTCCATAGCCTCTTCAGGTCTGTCAACAATAATTCTCAAAATACCAAAATCACTGGTATCTGCAACAGAAATCGCCCTGATATCTATTTTGTTGTCGCCCAAAACCTTTGTAATTTCCGCAAGTCTTCCTTTTTTGTTCTCTATAAACACGGATAATTGCTTAATTTGCACACTAACACACCCTTTTTATTTTATTTTAACAAAAAACCATTCATTTTTCAAGTGAAAAATTATAAAGCTCGTTTATCAATAACTCTTTTTGCTTTTCCCTCACTTCTAGTGATGGACTTTGGCTCAAGAAGCCTTACTTTAGCCACAACATTTAATGTTGATTGTAATGAAGAAGCAATGTCTCTTTCAATTTTTTCAAGATTTTTAACGGTGTCAGAGAACATTCTGTCGTTAATTTCAACTTGAACCTCAAGAGTGTCGAGATTGTTTTTTCTGTCAACAATAAGTTGGTAGTTTGGATCCATTCCCAAGTCGAGCAACACTGATTCGATTTGTGATGGGAACACGTTAATTCCTCTGATAATGAGCATATCATCAGTTCTTCCACGTGGTTTTTCCATTCTAACAGTTGTTCTTCCACACGCACATATCTCGTGATTTAAAGCGCAAATGTCACGTGTTCTATATCTGATAAGTGGTAGAGCTTCTTTTCCGATACAAGTGAAAACTAACTCGCCATATTCGCCATCAGCAAGTTGCTCGCCTGTTGCTGGGTCGATTATTTCAGGATAGAAATAGTCTTCTTGCACGTGCATTCCACATTGGCATTCGCAGTCGCAAGAAACACCCGGTCCAGCAATTTCTGACAGTCCGTATATATCGTAAGCTTTGATGTCTAGTAGGCTTTCAACTTCTTTTCTCATTTCAACAGTCCAAGGCTCTGCGCCAAAAATTCCTGCTCTGAGTTTTAAACTTTTTGGGTCAATCCCTTTTTCTTTCAAGGTTTCGCCAATATACATCGCATAAGATGGGGTACAGCATAGAATGTCCGAGCCATAGTCTTTCATGATGTCGATTTGTCTGCCTGTGTTTCCTGAAGAAACAGGAATTGCAGTTGCGCCAAGTCTTTCTGCACCGTAATGAAGACCAAGACCACCAGTGAACAAGCCATAGCCATATGCAACGTGAATGAAGTCTTTTTTAGTACCACCAATTGCAGCTATACACCTTGCAACGCTTTCTGTCCAAACATCTAGGTCGTTTTGTGTGTAGGCGACGACAGTTTGTTTTCCTGTCGTTCCTGAGGATGCGTGAACTCTTACAAGCTCGTCTCTGTCGACGGCTATCATTCCAAATGGATATGTGTCACGAAGGTCGTTTTTATAGGTGAAAGGCAATTTGACAATGTCGTCAATTGTTTTGATGTCTTCGGGTTTAATGCCCATTTCATCAAAGCGCTTTTTGTATAAAGGGACATTTTCATAACAGCTTTTAACCATTTTTACGAGTTTTTCGGATTGAATTTTTTGAAGTTCTTCCCTGCTGGCACATTCAATTTCTTTATTGAAATAGTTCAATTTTGTTTCCCCCATAGTTATTTATTATATGAAAGCTCAAAGGCTTTTTTATTGAGTTCAAGGAATTTAGAAGGTACATTTTCTTCTATTGCTTTAACCCAAACTTCTTTTGGAAAGTTGAGTTTTGCAGCCATAGCTCCTATTAAAACAACGTTTACGGCTTTGACAGAACCCGCTTGTTCTGCGAGTTTGTGTGCTTCTACCTTTGTAACTTTTACATCTTTTGCTTCTATTTTAGAAACGATATTTTCAGGATAAGTTGCAACTCCTGTGATTACAGGCATTGGGTCGATACATTGTGTATTGACGATTAAATCTCCGCCCTCTTTTAGGAAAGGCAAATATCTAGCAGCTTCTAATTGCTCAAAAGCTAACACAACGTCTGCTTCGCCAAATTCGATTATTGGAGATGCAACTTCATCGCCATATCTTACGTAAGTCACAACAGAACCACCTCTTTGGCTCATTCCGTGAACTTCGCTAACTTTTACATCATAGCCCTCGTCCATCATAACTGCACCCAAGATACGACTTGCAAGTAAAGTACCTTGACCACCAACACCGACTATAATAACACTTTTAACATTACTCATTATTTTTCCTCCTCAATAGCCGATTTCGGACATAGACCCTTACACACTTTGCACCCTACGCATTGTGTCCAGTCAATTTCTGCTTTTTTGTCTTTCATGCTGATAGCAGGACAGCCGATTCCCATACAGATTTTACAACCGATACATTTATCTTTACTTACATTCAATGGTTTTTCACGCTTGACTGATTTTAAAAGTGCGCATGGTCTGCGACTGATAATAACAGAAGGCTCGTCTGCCTCAAGGTGATTTTTAATCATATCCATAGTAGCTTTTAAATCATATGGATCAACAACTTCAACCTTATTAATTCCAATTGCCTTGCACAATTCTTCCAAATTAACAGCCTGTGCAGGGTCGCCTTTTAATGTGTAGCCTGTTGTTGGGTTTTGTTGATGCCCTGTCATTCCTGTGATGGAGTTGTCAAGAATCATTGTGACCGAATTACTTCTGTTGTAAGCGATATCAATAAGACTTGTTACGCCCGAGTGCATGAAAGTTGAGTCGCCGATAACGGCAACAGATTTGTTGTCGAGTCCAGTAGCCTTGTTAAATCCGTGAAGTGCAGAAACAGAAGCACCCATGCAGATACAAGCGTCCATTGCGCCAAGCGGAGCAGAAGCACCAAGTGTGTAACATCCTATGTCACCACTAACATAAACACCAGCTTTTTTCAGTGCATAGAAAACACCTCTGTGTGGGCAACCACAACACATAACAGGAGGTCTGATTGGGATATCCTCGTCAAAGGTTTTTCCTTTTGCTTCTTGGTTTAACAGAATTTTTCCAAGAATTCTTTGATTGAACTCACCAATTTTTGGGAAAAGCTCTTTTCCTATTACATTAATACCGTTTTTCTTGCAATGAGTTTCGATTATGTCATCTAATTCCTCAATAACATAAACTTTGTCCAAGCCCTTTGCAAAGTCTTCTATCAACTTAATTGGCAATGGATTTAGCATTGCTAATTTTAAATAGTTAGCATTGTCACCCATAACTTCTTTTGCGTATTGATACACTGTTCCGGCTGTGATGATGCCAATTTTGGATCCATTGTCTATAACTTTATTAATACCAGAGGTTTCTGCGTATTCGATTAGGTCCTCTGTTCTTTTTTCAACCAAAACGTGTTTTGGTCTTGCGAAAGCAGGTAACATAACATTTTTTGCTGGGTTTTTAACATATGGAACGTCGTCTTTTTCGACTCTGTCACAAAGTTCAACAACGCTTCTAGAGTGAGAAATTCTTGTTGTTAATCTGACAATAACAGGAGTATCATATTTTTCTGAAAGTTCATACGCTAATTTTGTCATGTCTTTGCATTCTGCAGAGTCGCTTGGCTCAAGCATTGGCAACTTTGCAGCAATAGCGTAGTTTCTTGAATCTTGCTCGTTTTGTGAAGAGTGCATTCCCGGGTCGTCTGCAACTGCAATTACCATTCCACCGTTTACACCAATGTAGCTCATTGTGAAAATAGGGTCGGCAGCGACATTAAAACCAACGTGCTTCATTGCACAAAAACTTCTAACCCCACCAATTGATGCACCACATGCAACTTCTGCCGCAACTTTTTCGTTTGGTGCCCATTCGCTATACATTTCGTTATACAAAGCTGCTGCTTCTGTAATCTCTGTACTTGGAGTTCCAGGGTAACTTGAAATCACCTTAACTCCTGCTTCAAAAAGGCCTCTTGCGATAGCCTCATTTCCTAATAATAATTTTTTCAATTATAAACCTCCAATCATATATCTGTAAAATTACTTATTTCTTAAATCAATAACTCTTTTAGCTTTTCCCTGAAATCTTTCAAGCGATTTCGGTTCAACCAATCGAATTTTTGTATCTATTCCTAAAACACTTTTCAGCCTATCTCTAATATTTCCAGTCAGGCGTTCTAACTCGCCATAATGCTCTAAAAGTGAAGCGTCAATTAATTCAACTTGAACTTCTAGTTTGTCCATGAAATTCTCATTTGTCAATAAAAGCTGATAATGTGGGCTGATTTGGTTATATGAACCTAAAACTTCTGCTATTTGCGATGGGAAAACGTTAACTCCACGGATTATGAGCATGTCGTCTGTTCTGCCCATGATTTTTTCCATTCTAACGCCTGTTCTGCCACATTGGCAAGTGTCGTAGTTAAGCTTTGTGATGTCTCGTGTGCGATAGCGTAAAACAGGAGCGCCCTCTTTTATTAGAGTGGTGACAACTAGTTCGCCTGTGTCTCCTTTTGCTTTTGACTCGCCTGTATCACTGTTGATAATCTCAGGCAAAAATGCATCTTCATTGAAATGTAGACCGCATCTAAACTCACATTCACCCGAAACTCCTGGGCCTGTAAGCTCTGTCATTCCATAGTTGTCGCTTACAAAAACTCCTAAGTTTTTCTCAATGGTGTTTCTCATTTCATTGGTGCAAGATTCACTGCCTAAAATTCCTAAACGCAGTTTGTCGTAAGAAGAAAGTGGAAAATCATTGTCTTCTCTAACTTTTTCACTTAAATAAATTGCATAGCTCGGAGTTGCAACCAGTCCTGTTACTCCAAAATCTCTAATCATCATCAACTGTTTTTCAGTGTTGCCCGATGAAGCTGGAATGACTGTTGCACCTACTTTTTCAAGTCCGTAGTGAAGCCCTAAAGCGCCTGTGAAAAGCCCATATCCAAAACTGATTTGAATGATGTCTTCGTCGGTAACACCGCCAGCAACACAGATTCTTGCAACTTGGCTTGCCCAATTTTCAAGGTCGTTTTTAGTGTAAACGCCAACAGTAGGCTTTCCTGTTGTTCCCGAAGAAGCGTGAATTCTCACAATGTCTTTCATCGGTCTTGCCATCATATTAAAAGGGTAGTTATCCCTGATATCTTCTTTTGTCGTAAAAGGTATGTACTGAATGTCTGAAAGAGTTTTGATTTTCTCTCCGTCATGTATTCCTGCACCCGACAATCTCTCGTTGTAGAACTTAACATTATTGTAGCAATAACTCACCATGCGTTTTAATCTTTCGAGCTGGAGTTTCTCCAAATCAGCTCTTTTCATGGTTTCAATATCTTTTTCAAAAAACATTTGATGCCCTCGTTTCTGCGGTTCGCTTTATCGCTTTTACCTGCTAAAGTATATTATAACTGAAACAAAGCTATTTTGCAAGTTTTTTTTATTCCAAAATATTGGATTATTTATTATAATTCGTTTTGGACAATTTGCTCTAGTGTTTGCCTTTTTCTAATTAGCACTTGTTCCTTGTTTTCTTTAACAAGAACTTCGGCAATTTGTTGGTGTGAGTTGTAGTTAAAAGGAGTCATTGAAGAACAATATGCACCTGTTCCACCGATAACCATGAAGTCCCCTATTTCAGGTTCTGCCATAACTCTTGGGATTGGTGTGTCTTTTTCGTCTAGGCATTGTGAGTCTCCGCTTTCGCAGCAACGACCAACAACAACTGCTTCATACCCTGTGTCTTTTACTGTGAATTCAGAGGATTTTAACTCTCCGTTTGCGCTAATCAAATAGAATGGGTGTCTTGAAGCATACATTAAAGGTCTTGCGTTGACTTCCATTCCACCGTTAAGCAAAATAAAGTTAAAACCGCTAGGACCTGTGCTTTTTTTGTCGATAACGTTTGTGACACAGTAACCTGAATTTGCCACGATAAAAGTTCCAGGTTCAACCTCTGTTTTTAGTTTAATCCCTGTTTTGCTATAATATTCAGTGATTTTAAGTTTTGCGTATTCACCCAAATCTTTGATGTCAGCAGCGGTTTCGTCTGGCATTCTGCCCTCTTTGACTCCTCCACCGAAACTCACTGTTTTAATGTTATCATCAAAATATTTTTCTAAAATAGAAAGTTGCAAATCTATGTTCTCTCGCCATTTAATTGGGTCCGCTCCCGAACCGATGTGGGTGTGCATTTGAGTGAATTTTACTCCGACAGATTTTGCGCTTTCAAGCAAAGTCGGCAAATCTCTTAGGTGAACACCAAAACAAGAGTAGTCATCGCCAGTGTTGCGTGTTGCAGACTCGCCCGAGCCTACTCCGGGGTGAACTCTGACAGATAATTCTAAGTTATTTTTCACTGCGAATTCTTTGATTTTTTCAAATTGTGTCAAGGAACAAACATTATATTTCAAGCCTTTTAAAAGAAGTTCTTCCAAATCATCTCTTTCCTCAAAAAGCGGAACTTCTTGAGTTGTAAGCATTATATTCTCAAGTTTCACTCCTGCAAGATATGCCCTTTTAGCTTCGTTTAAACTGCTAGCGTCAATTCCAAAGCCTTGTGAAGAAATGATGTTTAGAATAGATTTTGAAGAGTTTGCTTTCATTGCATATCTCGTGCTTAACCCAAAAGCGTTTGGCATTTCTTTTATAGCTTTACATTTTTTTATTATTTGAGCTTCGTCGTACAAGTAAAACGGAGTTTTATTGCTTTGAGTGGCGTTGTAAATATCCTGTGCGTTAATACTTGAAAATCCGTTTAATTCCATTTTTGACCAATCCTTTCCAATAAGTTTTCAGTGCTATGTGGCGATTGTTTAATATATAAGAATGAAAAGCCGAAAGCACAAAACTCAGTGAATTACTTATTAAATCCCATTTTTAATTTACCAAATCTTATTATATCATGAAAATTAGTGTTAAACAAGACCCAAAACGTTAATCTAAACAATATAGTAGTTGCTTATGTATTCAAGATTTCTTCGATTTGTTTCTTTACACTTTCAAAATTTGTGAAATGAACACTTTTCATTCCAACATTTATTGCGCCCTCTACATTTTCTTCCTTGTCGTCAATAAAAATGCACTCATCGGCTTTGAGATTAAATTTTCGCAGCAAATGGCTGTAGATATCAGCATTCGGTTTTATTGTTTTTACTTCATAAGAAATCAATTCTCCGTCCGAATGTTCTAAAAAAGTAAATCTATCCTTAGATAGCTGATAAGGATAATCCCCATAGTTTGATAAGATATAAACCATATAACCTCGGTCCTTATACTCTTTTAGCCAATCTTTTGCATAGTCGAATGGTTTTATATTGTTATATATTTCCAGTACTGCTGTTTTTATTTTATCTCCGAGTTCAGGCTGAGTTTCTTTGATTGTGTCCATAATAGAGTCAAAACTTTTTTTCCCTAAATCTACCTCGTTCCATACATCGGGATTTGCAATGCTAGCCTGTGAAGCTAATGCGAATTCCTCTTCGTTAAAATATTTTTTAAAAACTTCTTCCCAATTAAACCAAGCTAGTACATTTCCAATATCAAAAATTATAGATTTTATCATATAGACCCACATCTCCTCTTGAAGTTGTTTTTATTTTATGGTAGAATTGTATCATGTAATTTAAATTTATGCAATAGACGAAACCACATAAGTATTGCATTTACGTAAGAAAGGCATGGAAGATAAGAAATGGATTATTCAAAAGTTTTAGCGCAGGAATTCAGCTTGCAAGAGTGGCAAACAGCAAAATTAATTGAGTTGATAGACGAGGGGAACACGATTCCTTTTATTGCACGATACAGAAAAGAGGCGCACGGTTCGCTTGACGATCAGAAAATTCGTGAAATTTTTGATAGATTGACATATTTGAGAAATCTGGACTCAAGAAGAGAAGAAGTTAGAAAATTAATTACCGAGCAAGAAAAAATGACAGATGAGATTTCTGCTTCACTTGACAGGGCGAAGATTTTATCTGAAATTGAAGACATTTACAGACCATTTAAGCCAAAAAGAAAAACTAGGGCATCTATCGCAAAAGAAAAAGGCTTAGAGCCTTTGGCTATGACTATTTTGGAACAAAAGCCTTTGTATCCTGTGGATTTAGCACAGGATTATATAGATGTAGAAAAAGGCGTGAATGACCCAGACGAAGCACTTCAAGGAGCAAACGATATAATTGCAGAGCTTATCTCAGACGACCCCGGAATTAGGAAACGCTTGAGATTTGTCAGCATGGCGCAGGCGATGCTCTCGACAAAAGCTGCCAAGGAAGAGGATTCGGTTTATAGCACTTATTATGACTTTTCTCAGCCTGTGTCGAAAATTGTCGGTCACAGAGTTTTGGCGATTGACAGGGGAGAGAAAGAGGGATTTTTAAAGGTTTCAGTCACACTAGATGAGAGCAAAGGCCACAATATACTTTTAAGTACTTATGTAAAAGGGGACAATGCTTGTGCTGATTTTGTTATTGAAGCGGCAAAAGATGCGTATTCAAGGTTGATTTTTCCGTCTATTGAGCGTGAAATCAGAAGTGAACTTACAGCAACAGCTGCAGAAAATGCAATCAAAGTTTTTGCTTTGAATTTAAGACCGCTTTTGATGTATCCACCTGTAAAGGGCAAGGTGGTTATAGGGCTTGACCCAGGATACAGAACAGGGTGTAAAGTTGCGGTTGTTGACGAAACAGGAAAAGTTTTGGACACCTCTGTAATTTATCCGACACACGGAAAAAACAAAGAGCTTGAAGCAAAGAGGACAGTTCACGCACTTGTAAAAAAATATAATGTAGATTTAATAGCAATAGGAAATGGAACTGCTTCAAAAGAAACAGAAATTTTCGCTGACGAACTAATAAAAGAAGAGAACTTATCCACTGAATACGTTGTGGTAAGTGAGGCAGGTGCGTCGGTTTATTCTGCGTCAAAACTTGCGGCAGATGAGTATCCCGAATACGATTTGACACTAAGGAGTGCAGTTTCGATTGCGCATAGATTACAAGACCCATTGGCTGAACTTGTGAAAATCGACCCAAAAGCTATTGGAGTTGGGCAATATCAACATGATATGCCACCGAAAAGGCTTGACGAGGCTCTTTCGGGAGTAGTTGAAGACTGCGTTAACACCGTTGGAGTTGACCTTAATACCGCTTCACCGTCTTTGCTTGAAAATGTTGCGGGAATTGGACCTATGCTTGCAAAAAATATTATTAATTACAGACACGAAAACGGAGCGTTTAAAAGCAGAAGCGAACTTAAAAAAGTTCCAAAACTTGGACCAAAAGCCTTTGAGCAATGCGCTGGATTTTTGCGTGTAAGCGAAAGTTCAAATGTTCTTGATAACACTGCGGTTCATCCGGAGTCATATGCAAATGCTAAGAAAATTCTTGAAATTTGCGGATATAATCTTAAAAAAATGCCTGAAGAGGGGTTTGTAGACTTAAATAAAAAGATTGAGGAATTGGGTGAAAGTGAAGTAGCAAGCAGTGCAGAAGTTGGAATTCCAACACTTAAGGACATTGCAAAAGAGTTGACAAGACCAGGGCGTGACCCTCGTGACGAGATAGAAAAAGTTGCTTTGCGTTCTGATATTAAAGATATTAAGGACTTGAAAGCTGGATTAGAAATGATGGGTACTGTCAGAAATGTTATTGATTTTGGTGCATTTGTCGATATAGGAGTTCATCAAGACGGTCTAGTGCATATCACTCAAATCAGCAACAAATATGTTAAGCATCCATCTGATGTGCTCAAGGTTGGAGACATAGTAAAAGTGTGGGTTATGTCTACCGATGTTCAAAAAAACAGGATTAGCCTAACGATGAAAGAGCCTGTGAAAGCAGAGCAATAAGTCATAAATTGTGAAATATACAATAATTTAAACAAATCTGTCACATCTGTCGTATTATACAAATTGTAAAAATACGATTGAAGATGTGACAG
>CAYJBU010000096.1:0-10700 GCA_964368155.1 uncultured Eubacteriales bacterium
AAAGACATGTTGTTATATACTAAAGTGGTTTTAGTTCCACGATAGTTTTTTTCAATTAGCATTAAAATCTCACCGAAAATTTTGCCAACGTCTCCCCTATTTATTTCATCAATCAAAAAGAAAAAGTCTTTATGTGGTTGATTATCAGCTCTTTCGCAAAAATCATAAAAAACGCCTTTAACCAGCTCATAATTATCATTCCATTGTCTATAGCCTAACACAAAATCCTCATAGGTGTATTTGGGGTGAAATTGAATGAGTTTTATTCTATTCTCGTCTTTTTCTCCAATTATTGTATAAGCAATCCTTTTGGCGACAAACGTCTTTCCAACCCCCGGAACTCCTCTGATTATTACATTTTTCTTTGTCTTAATAAGAGAAATAAGCGTGTCTCTTTCTTTTGCGCTTAAATAATTCTCTACTATAAAATCATCAAGTGTATATTGAGGGTAACTTGTATGCTCTTCAATACTTGGATTTTCAGCACGAATTAAATCTATAATAATATCGTACTCAGATCTTGTAAGTTTGAATAAGTTTCCTTGCTGATTTACAAAATATTCCATATTTCGCAATTTTGTGGTGTTTTCAAACACTGAATAATCAACAGGTGAAATTAAATTTTCAGTTTTTTCAAAGAAAATAACATTATTCTCATTCACTTTATTAATCTTAGCCAATGCAACAACTTTTTTAACAGGGTACGATTCAAATCCAATAATTAAATCCCCTGGATTTGTTTCTATATTAGAATGTAGAATGCTTCTATTTCCATTATACGGATTAAATAACGTGTAGTTATACTTTTCGCCAACTCTAAGACTTGAAAAAGTCAGTATCTTAGGATTAATATCAAACCAAAAATAATTCACATCTTCCTGATTATCATTTTGTTTTGAAACTAAAGTAGTAGGAGGAATGTATTTACTTTCTACCTCTTCTGTGTAAAAGTTACATAAGAAATAAATCAAATCAGAAGTCATCGTTTTGAGCTCTGGGTCATACTCATAACTTTGAGGCAAACATGTTTTTATAAGTGTGTAGAATTCATCACTACTTCTAAGTCTTGCGTTTAACTCATCGTAAAATTCATAAGCTAAAAACAATCCACTAATATTAGGACTTTCTTTGAAATCATAGTTTGCTCCTAATAAAGCAGCTGCCTTTTTTGTTTCATCATGATTATAAATATAAAACTTTTCAGGGAAAAGTAACCATAAATAAATACTTACAGCCGTAACGTCTTGAAAGTGATCTTTCCAACTTTCATTGTTACGTTTTTCATTAATTTTCCCTGCACCATTAATAAAAGTTTCTATCCTGTCCTGTAAACCCATTGACTCGCTAATTAGTGTAATAAACAACTTCTTTGTAGAAGCAGCATCTGATTTTGCAAACTTGATAATTGTCCCTCTTGGAAAATAATTCCACCCTGAAAGCAAATTGGCAGTTTTTTCAGTAGCTGCTTCAAACATCACATCAAAATTAGGAGCATTAAAATTCCAATGCTCTTTAAAATGTCTTAACGCTTCCCATTTGTATTTAAGGAATTTTGGAAAATATTTTTTATACTCTGATAACACTTTTTCTAATTTAAAATTATCCAAATTTGACCATCCTAACACAAATTATTTATTTAGCTCAAGAAGTTCATTAATCAACGAATCAAGCTTTTCCTCCATCACGTCATCTTCAAACTGGCAAGTACCAACAACTCTGTGTCCGCCTCCACCATATTTTAACATTACATTTCCAACATTAACTTTTGCAGTTCTGTTTATAACACTGTAGCCAACTGCTGCGGAACATCCTTTATTGTCTTTTCCGTTTACAATCCAAACAGATAGATTTTGCTCTGGATACAAACTATAAATCATAAATCTGTTACCTGTATAAATTGGATTTACTCCTCTTAAGTCAGTAATAATAATATCATCTTTAACTTGTGTGTGTTCTTTTACCATTTTTTCAAAGTTCTTCGCTTGCTCAAAATACAAATCCGAACGTTCTTGAATATCAGGCAACTCCATGATTTGATCAATAGTTAACTCTCTACACCAGTCAATTAAATTAGCCATCAATTGATAATTACTAATTGTGAAATTTCTAAAACGTCCAAGTCCAGTCCTTGGGTCCATAATAAAACCTAGAAGAATCCATCCTGTAGGATTTAATATTTCATCAATTGTAAGCTTTGCAGCATCTACTTTATCAACTGCCCAAAGTAATTCATCATAATTCGGAAATTTTTCTTTACCACCATAATAATCGTAAATTACATGTGCTGCACTGTCGCACAATCTACTTTCGCCAACATATTTTCCTTTATATGCATTTCTTTCGTTCTCACTAGAATGGTGATCGAACCAAAGTCCGCACCCTTCAACAAAAGGTACGTTTGCTAAACAATCATTTTCAGTTATCTCTATTAATCCGTCTTGCAAATCTTTTGGGTGACAAAACTTCCAATTATCAATAATTCCCGCATTCTTTAAAAAAACCGCGCAAGCTAAGCCATCAAAGTCAGATCTAGTAATTAATCTCATAAATTATTCGCCTCAATTCATAAAATTTTAATCATAATTTTCACATTATATACAAATGTGATATTAGTATTATTTTACCACTATTTTTTGAAAAAGGCAATAGTAAATATTTTTTTTACAATTTTGTATATTTGGTTCTATTTTCGCAAAATAAGTAGTAAATATATTTGTACAGTTATCCCCATTCTAAGAGGTAAAATTACTAATTTTTACAAAACGAGCAAAACAAAGTAGTTAAATGTCAGTGGTTCTGTTACAAGCAGAGATAACATATATAGTATATGCAAAGGATAATAAATCAACAAATAATATTTTTGGAGGTAATTATGTGTGGTATTGCAGGGTTTATTGATTATTATGGAAACTGTTATAATCAAAACTTGATTATAGACAATATGATTGATTCATTAAAATACAGAGGACCTGATTCAAACGGAAAATATTTAGATAAATTCGCTACTTTAGGACATTCAAGATTGGCAGTTGTTGATGTTAAGAACGGCTTTCAACCAATGATTAAGCATCACAACGGAATTAAATACACAATTGTTTATAACGGGGAATTATATAATTGCCCAGAACTTAAAAATAATTTACTGGAAAAAGGCTACACTTTTAAAACTAATTGTGATACAGAGATATTATTGACGACCTTCATTGAATATGGGCATTCTTGCCCCGAAAAGTTAAATGGAATTTTCGCCTTTGCTATTTGGAACGAAAAAGAATTATTTATAGCAAGAGACAGATTTGGTGTTAAGCCGTTATTTTATACGATTAAAAATTCGCAGTTTATTTTTGGTTCGGAAATCAAAGCTTTGTTTAAACACGCTGACGTGAGACCTCAGCTTGATAAAATTGGAATTCTAGAAATTTTTGCTATAGGTCCAGCGAGAACTCCAACTTGTGGAGTTTTTAAAGATATTTTTGAGCTTGCTCCTGCAACTTATGCTGTCTACAATAAAGACGGATTTCACTTATCAAAATACTTTAAATTAACAGCTTGTGAGCACACCGACAATTACGAAGAAACTGTCCAAACAGTAAGATATTTACTTCAAGATTCGATAGAAAGACAACTAGTTTCTGATGTCCCTATATGCACACTACTTTCAGGTGGAGTAGACTCCAGTATAATTTCTGCAGTGGCAGCTCAATACTTGAAAAAACAGGACAAATCACTGGATACTTACTCTTTTGACTTCCACCAAAATAATGAATTTTTCAAAGCTAGTTCGTTTCAGGCAATGCAGGACCGACCATTTGTCGAAATTATGATAGAAAAAATTTCGTCAAATCATAAATTTCTAGAAATTTCATATAAGGATAGCCTCGAAAGTTTGTTTGAAGCAGTTATTGCTAAAGATTTGCCCTCTATGACTGATATTGATTCATCTTTATTGTGCTTTTCTAAATTAATTAAGCAAAATCACACCGTTTGCCTTTCAGGAGAATGTGCTGACGAAGTTTTCGGAGGCTACCCCTGGTTTTATGACGAGCGCACATACAGCATAAATGAATTTCCTTGGTCGAGGGATACTTCTCTTAGAAAAAGCATTGTAAACGACAGCTTGAGCTTAGATATAGATGACTATATAAACGAAAAATATCAAGCTTCTATAGTAGAAACAGATTATTTGCTTGGGGAGACTCCTAAAAAACGCAGAGAAAGAGAAATCATGCTACTGAACATCAATTGGTTTATGCAAACACTCCTAGATAGAAAAGACAGAATGACTATGCGTTCTTCTTTGGAAGTAAGGGTTCCGTTTGCTGACCATAGATTAATCCAATATCTATATAATATCCCTTGGGAATTCAAGTCAAAAAATGGTGTAAAAGGACTTTTAAAAGATGCCTTCAGCGATATAATCCCGCAAGAAGTTTTATATAGAAAAAAAACACCATACCCTAAAACTTACAATCCCGCCTTTGAAAACGAGCTGAAAAGCATGCTTAAAAGCAGTTTAAAAAGCGGAAATGTAATAAGTTATCTAGTAAATAAAGAAACAATTAACAAACTGTTATCCGATGAAAACTCTGTCGAAGTTCCTTGGTTTGGTCAATTAATGAAAAAACCTCAAGTTTTTGCTTATTTGCTTCAAATTGATTTCTGGTTCAGTCACTATGACATAGAGTTATTGTTTTGATTATTAGTCTCAATATAGCTACTTGACTATTTGTTAACACTCAAAAAGAAAAGCTCAAGTTGCTATATATTCAATCGCTTTTATGTATCCATCAAAGCCAAATCCAGCAAATGCTGCAATGCAGTTTTCTTTAACATAAGATATTTTTCTATAATCTTCTCTTTTTGAAACATCAGAAATATGAACTTCAACCGTTGGAATTGCTACTGCCTTAACAGCGTCTGCTATTGCAATGCTGGTGTGTGTATATGCTGCTGGATTTATCACAATTCCATCAATTTTATTGTAAGCTTGCTGGATTACATCTACAATTGCACCCTCGTGATTTGATTGGAAAAATTCAACTTCAATGCCTTTTTTTAAGCAAAACTCATCTATCAATTTCACTAAATCGTCATAGGTTTCTTTTCCATAAACTTCAGGTTCTCTTATCCCTAGCATATTTATGTTTGGTCCGTTAATAACTAGAACTTTCATATGTTCACTCCAATCATATATAAAAATCAGTAATCAAATACTCTATCGATATTTTCTATTGTTTCGTGCACTTCGTCGCAAACTTCAATCTTATACTGCGATATTTCCTCATAAATAGATTTTCTGGTTTCTAACAATACACCTAAATCGCATGAAAGAGGCCTATCTTTTGTGCAAAGTTTCTCTAATTTACGTTCAAGATAAATAATAGTCCCATTTTGTAGCAAAGCCTCTCTATTCTCTTCTTTTATTATACTACCTCCGCCAGTAGAAATTACTTGCCCAGTTTTACTAGATAATTTCTTAATAACTTCAGTTTCTATTATTCTAAATTCCTCTTCTCCTTTTTCAAGGATTATTTCACAAGGAGTTTTGCCTGTGTTTTTTTGAATTATCTCATCACTGTCTACAAAGTCCATACTATATTTTTCTGAGATTATCTTCCCTATAGTTGTTTTTCCACATCCGGGCATACCCACCAATACAATGTTTCTAAACAATTTCTCTGCCTTTTCAATTGCGCTGTCCAAAACAAAGGAATGGTCCACATCAAAAAATAAATTGTGAGCCATCAATCCTTGAGATACCAACATGGGTAATCCTCCTGTCGAGGGTATACCCATTTTTTGCGCTTGAATAATCAATTTCGTATTTAAGGGGTTGTAAATTGCGTCTATAACTCCAGATAAGTTATTGAAAATCTTCAAATCAATTGGAGAATTACCACTATTTGGGTACATTCCAATAGGAGTAGTGTTCACAATAATATCTGCGTTTGAGTGAAGTTGAATATTTGAATAGTTATTTTCACCATTTCTTGAAATAGTAATTATCTCTTTTGCTCCACAATCCTTAATTACTGAAATTGCTGTTTTGCATGTGCCTCCACTACCTAAAATCAAAACTTTTTTATCCTTAAAATCAATGTTAGCTCTTGATGCCATCAATGAAAATCCAAAATAGTCGGTATTATAGCCAAACAGTTTTCCATCTCGATTTACAATCGTATTAACAGAACCTATCAAGCTTGCTTGAGGAGATAAAACGCAATAAGGCATTACTGTTTCTTTATAAGGAATAGTGACATTTATCGCAGAAAAATCTGCAGATTTAAGATAATCTATTACCTCATTAGGTTCAAGTTCTAAAAGTTTATAATCTTCATTTCCAAAAAAAGAATGAATTTGCGGAGAGTAACTATGTGAAAGTTTTCTACCTATCAAGCCATATTTCATATCTCATGATAACTCCCTAAATAACTAAATGTTTCAGAGCTTTGCTCTAGTTGAATTAAAAGCTTTTGTATGCTTGGGTCAATAATATTTGCATCCATATCTGCGTAGAAAACAAACTCAAAATCACGCTCAGGATTTGGACGACTTTCGAGTTTTGATAGATTAACACCCATAGCAGAAAACTTTGAAATAATGTTATATAACGAACCCGGACGATGAGGTAATGTGAACATAATGCTAATTTTATCAGCTCCAGGATAAATTTCGGGAGTTTTAGAAATGCAGATAAATCTAGTATAATTGTTTTCTCTATTTTGTAAATTACTTTCAACAATTTCAAGATTATATAAATCTGCACAATTTTTGTCAGCTATTGCTGCAATGGCTTCTCTTTCTGAATTCGCCACCATTTCTGCAGAAGATGCTGTGTTTTCCCACTCTTTAACAGAAATATCTTTGTTGTTATCTAGGAATATACTACACTGAGCAAGAGCCTGTGGATGAGAATAAACCTCTTTTATATCTGCTAATTTTGTTCCGGGTTTTGCAAGCAAACAGTGGTCTATTTTCACTTTAACGCTACGGACAATCTGGAAATTATACTCTTTCATCAAATCATAGACTTGAGTTACCGAACCATGTAGGCTGTTTTCGATTGGTAAAATTCCATATTTGCACAAACCACTGTCAACCGAACGAAAAACAGCATCAAAATTTTTCATATACATTATGCTGGGAAAGGAAAACACTTTATCGCACGCAGTAGATGAATTTGAGCCTTCAACGCCTTGACAAGCTACAATTGCTTTTTTGGGAAACAAAGATTGGGTATTAGAAATTGCATTTTCAATCAATTTCTGAAGCTCATTTTCACATATAATAGCATTTTCTTGATAAGAGCGGGAAATATCAAAAATGCTTAAATACAACATTTTAATATATTGAGACATTGTTTCGTCAGTGTTTAAAGTTAACTTCGAGATGATATCCCTCTCTCTTGCTGTGTTTAGCACAGGTAAATTTTTCTCCTTCTTATATTTTGCTACATTTCCGACGCATTCCATGCGCTCTAAGAATAGGCGAACAAGGTCATTGTCGATTTCATTAATTCTCTCTCTTGATTGTTCTAGTATGTTTTTCATTTTCTTTCCCTTTCATATTAAATAATATTAATTATTGCTAAAGCAGTAATCGCCTCAATACAAGGCACTGCGCGGGGTACTATGCATGGGTCGTGTCTTCCACGAACTGAAAGAATATCATCTTTTTTTGTGCTTAATCTAATAGACTTTTGCTCTATACTAATAGAAGGAGTGGGTTTTATAGCCACATTAAAAACAACAGGCATTCCTGTAGATATACCACCTAAAATCCCACCTGAATTGTTTGTAGTAGTTATAACATTTTCATCTTCATTGTATTTGAATGGGTCGTTATGTTCACTTCCTAGCATTTCAGAAGAGGCAAATCCAGCACCAAATTCAATCCCTTTTACAGCAGGAATAGCAAACACTGCAGAAGCTATTGTGTTTTCTAATCCGTCAAACATCGGCTCGCCGACTCCAACAGGTAAACCTATAACTCTGCACTCAATTTGCCCACCAATTGAATCACCTTTTTCTGCACAGTTTACCATCAGATTTTCCATTTCATCACCTTTTTCTTTGTCAAAAACAGGCAATGTGTCATGTAAGTACTGAATTTTCTCAAAAGACACAGCATTATACTTGCTGTCTTTTACATTTCCTATCGAGTATATATGCGAGTCTATGGAAATCCCTTTTTGCTCAAGCATTTGCATACACACTGCACCTGCAAAACAAATAGGAAGAGTCATCCTACCCGAAAAATGACCTCCGCCCCTTACATCATTTGCTCCATTATACTTAACATGAGCAACATAATCTGCATGAGAGGGACGTGGAACATCTGCGATTTCGCGATAATCTTTGGATTGTATATTTTTATTTTCAAAGACTGCAGTCAAAGGTGCTCCACAGGTTTTTCCATCTATCAATCCACTTATAATAATAGGCCTATCTTCTTCTTTTCTAGGAGTGGTATAGACTGCTTTTCCACCTTGTCTGCGCATCAAAAATTGATAAACTGCTTCTAAGTCAAGTTCAAACCCAGCTGGCAAACCATCTATAACGACTCCAATCATTTGAGAATGTGATTGTCCGAATACTTGAATTTTCACTTTATTACCAAAACTACAAGACACGGTATTCACCTCCTAATTTCTCCAAATCTTTAAAAAAGTTTGGGTATGATTTATCAACTGAATGTGCATCATGAATAATTACAGATTCTTTACAAAAACATGAAGCTACAGCAGCTGACATTACTATTCTGTGGTCGTTATATGATTTTACTACTCCCCCATGTAATCCACCTGTGCCATGAATAATCATTTTGTCCTCTTCAACGCTGATTTCACCTCCAAGGGATTTAATCATCGCTTCAATAGACACCACTCGGTCGCTTTCTTTTATTCTAAGCCTATTTATGTTATAGATTACTGTGTCAGTTTCCTTTTTCGCAGCGTATATGCTCAACGCTGGAACTAAGTCAGGTATCTCCATAGCGTCAATTTCATCTAAATCACAAATTTTGGGGAAAACACTGTCTTTTTGCAAAGAATTTTTATTCAGACCACTTGGAAAAATCCCTGCAGCTATCCAGTAAGAAGCATTAGACCAATCGCCCTCAACTTCAATTGTTTTTGGTGATATATATTTTTGTCCACCTTTTATCTCATAACCGCTTGAAACTCCAAATTGATTTAAAATTTCAAGAGTCATATTAATATAGCCTGATGATTGTAATGGCGATGTTAGTATTATCGAACTGTCGCTTTCAAGTAGTGGCAGCGCTAGCATTAAACCTGAGATATATTGCGAACTTTGGTTTCCAGCAATATAAAAATCTCCTGCATTTAATTTCCCACTGAATTTTATCGGTAGTTTATTCGAACTAAACTCAACTCCGTTTTGTGATAGCGCGTTACAAAGTTCTTCAAAAGGCCTATTTAACAATGAGCCGCAACCCTCTAATACTCCACCGTTTTTGCATATTGCTGTAGCAATTGGTAAAATCATTCTTGCAGTTGTACCACTCTCACCGCAGAAAATATTTATATTTCCAATTGGTGTAGAAGGTGTGATTTTAACACCATTTTCTACAAACTCTGTTTTTGCACCGAATGCTGAAATTGCCTTAATGCAGTGTTTTATGTCTTCGGAAAAATGATTTATCTTTACAAATGTTTCATCTTCACACAAAGAGCAAGCTAGTAAAATTCGTTGAGCATATGATTTTGAAGAAATCGCCTGTATCTCACCCGATAGTTTTCGAGGAAGTACTTCAATATTCATTTTTAAACCGTCCTTTAAAATGTATTATTATTTACTAAATGTTAAAAAACACTAGCCTATTCCCTCTTTCATTTCTTTCCCTCTGCGCAAAATAGATTTTAATCCCTCTTCATCGTTCTTATCAATCAATTCTGCGTAATCTTCTAATCGCTTTGCCAAGAGTTTTATTTCCTTTGACAACTCTTTTTTGTTAGCGATGAACAATTCACTCCACATGTTTTCATTAAGATACGCAACTCTAGTCATGTCTTGATAACTTCCTGCTGAAAACCCAAGTCTTAATTTAGCAGTGTCACTTTGGACGTATGCATTTGACACAACATGCGCTAGTTGAGATGTAAATGCAATAATTCTATCGTGCTCTGTTGGAGTGGTGAGTGTAATTCCTCCAAAACCTATTTCAAGGAAAAGCTTTTCAATGCAAATAAGTGCATCCAAATCTGTTGAAGCTTCCTTGCACAAAAGCATTGTTGCTCCATCAAAAAGGTGGGAGTAAGTGTGTTCATATCCAGATTTTTCTCTCCCTGCCATAGGATGTCCACCGATAAACTTCAATCCCATATCTGTGCAAAAATCTGATAACTCATCACATACTATTTTTTTTACACCAGAGCAATCAACAATCAAAGCAGATTTCTTTAAAAACTTTGCGTTTTCTTTTACAAAATTTATTGTGTCATTAGGATATAAACAAACTATCAATACATCGCACTCAATCAAATTTGTTTCGTTTAACGCACTTTCTACTACCTTATCATTTATTGCTTGTGTTAAGGAATTACTATTTATGTCTGTAGCATAAACTCGGTATCTCGTGTTAGAAGCAATTGCTTTTGCGAGCGATCCACCAATCAAGCCCAATCCTACAATCCCAATGTTTTCTATTTTCATTTGTGTGACTGCGTCACCATTGCC
>CAYJBU010000097.1:0-10459 GCA_964368155.1 uncultured Eubacteriales bacterium
TCAACAAATAATTATGTCAATGGTGGTCTTTTTCATTGTCATAACACTTTCATTGCATATGCAAATCGCTTAACAAAAAAACTTCCTTTCTGAAATACTCAAGCTAGAGTAAAACAAAAAGGAAGTTATTAATTTTTCTATAGGTTAAACTTAATTTTTATCTATTTTCGATACACAAATCTGAGCTTCGTGCCCATTGATGTCCCAATTAGCACAATAACCATCAATCTTTTCAAATGAAATTGATTTACCTAAAACATCAGAGCATATTGATTTAGAATTTTGGTCTACTATTTCTTTCAAAACATCATCAGTTTCAACCGAGATGTTAATATTATCCATAACTTCAAAACCTGCATCTTTTCTCATTGATTGAATTTTACTGACAATCTCTCTAACCATTCCCTCTTCAATGAGTTGTGGGGTCAAGGCAGTGTCAAGAACAACTGTCATTCCACTCTCTGTCGCAGAAATAAATCCTTCAGCTTTTGCAGTATCAATTAGTACTTCTTCAGGTGTTAGCTCAATTTCACAATCAGAAAGAGACAATTTAAGCAAACCTGTTTCGTCAAGCGTTTTCTTCGCTTCGCTACCATTTAATTCTCCCAACGCAGTTCTAATTTCTCCGATTTTCTTACCATATTTCTTACCTAGAATTTTTAGTTGAGGCTTAAACGTATAAGTTACAAATTGTGAAGCATCTTGAGTTATCTCTACAGTTTTTACATTCAATTCTTCTTTTACTATGTTTGCATAAATTTCGCTCATCTCGTTTTCGCCTGTAAAATAGAGTTTTGCCAAAGGCTGACGATTTTTAATTGCTGCATCGTTTCTGGCTGCTCTGCCTAGTGTCACTGCTTTTAAAACTTCGTCCATCTTACTTTCTAATTCTACATCAATTTTACTTGCATCATGAACTGGGTAAGAGCATAAATGAATACTCATTGGTACATTTTCATCGAAATTTCTAACCATATTTTGATAAATTTGCTCTGTCATGAACGGAATTAATGGAGCAGAAAGTTTTGAAAACTGGACTAAAGCAGTTGACAATGTCATGTATGCAGCTACTTTATCCTCTGTTAGAGAATCTGCCCAAAAACGCTCTCTACTTCTTCTTACATACCAATTACTCATGTCATCAACAAATGACATTAGCTTTTTCGTTGTATCTTGAACTCTATAGTTTTCCATGTTCTCGTCTACTTCTTTTATCAAGCTATTGAGTTTTGATAGTAGCCAATTATCCATTACAGTAAGTTTGCAATTATCTAAACTGTACTTTGTAGGGTCAAAATTATCAATCTCAGCATATAAAACATAGAAAGCATAGGTATTCCAAAGTGTTGAAAGGAATTTTCTTTGTCCCTCAACAACTGCTTTTCCACTAAATCTATTAGGCAACCATAAGGCTGAATTTGAGTAAAAATACCAACGAATTGCATCTGCTCCATATTGGTTTAATGCATCCATAGGGTCAACTGCATTACCTTTTGATTTACTCATTTTTTGCCCTTGCTCATCTTGAACATGACCTAGAACAATAACATTTTTATAAGGAGCTTTGTTGAACAATAAAGTAGAAATCGCCAATAAAGAATAGAACCAACCTCTTGTTTGGTCAACTGCCTCACTGATAAAATCTGCAGGAAACTGAGCTTCAAACTTATCTTGATTTTCGAATGGATAATGATGTTGCGCAAATGGCATTGCTCCACTGTCAAACCAACAGTCGATAACTTCAGGAACTCTTTGCATTTCAGAATTACATTTTTCACAGTTAATTGTGACATTATCAATATAAGGACGATGAAGTTCTATATCTTCAGGACAATTAGAAGACATTTTCTTCAATTCTTCAATGCTACCAATGCAATGAGTGTTACCACAATCACATTGCCAGATATTTAAAGGTGTGCCCCAGTATCTGTTACGGCTTATTCCCCAGTCTTGAACATTTTCAAGCCAGTCGCCAAATCGACCCTTACCAATACTTTCAGGCATCCAGTTTATTGTATTGTTATTTTTTATCAAGTCATCTTTAACTGCAGTCATTTTTATGAACCATGATTCACGCGCATAATATATAAGCGGTGTATCACATCTCCAGCAATGTGGATAACTATGCTCGAATTTTGGAGACGAATAAAGTAATCCCTGATTTTTTAAATCAACTAAGATTTCTTTGTCTGCATCTTTACAGAAAACTCCTGCCCACAAGGTAGCTTCTGTCATGTTTCCTGCTGCATCTACTAATTGTACAAATGGCAAATCATATTTTCGTCCTACTTGAGCATCGTCCTCACCAAAGGCAGGCGCTATATGAACAATACCTGTGCCGTCGCTTAGCGTTACATAACTATCACAAGTAACATACCAAGCTTTTTTATCTGGATTTACAAAATTCCATAGTGGTTCATACTCTTTGAACTCTAAATCTTTTCCTTTGAATTCTTCTAAGATATTAGCCTCTTCACCTAAAACAGTTTCAACTAATGCCTTTGCCATGTAATAGGTAAACTCTTCTTTTTGTACTTTAACATAGTCTTCAACTGGGTTAACGCAAAGAGCAAGGTTAGACGGCAATGTCCAAGGAGTAGTTGTCCATGCAAGAAAATATGCGTCTTCTCCTTTAACTTTAAAACGCACTACTGCTGAGCGCTCTTTGACAGTTTTATAACCTTGAGCAACCTCGTGGCTAGAAAGTGGAGTTCCACAACGAGGGCAATAAGGCACAATTTTAAAGCCTTTGTATAATAAACCTTTATTATAAATCTCTTTTAAAGCCCACCACTCCGATTCAATAAAATCGTTGTGATAAGTCACATAAGGTTCATCCATATCAGCCCAAAAACCGACTGCTTTGGAAAAGTCCTCCCACATTCCTTTATATTTCCAAACACTTTCCTTGCATTTAGAAATAAAGGGATCTAGTCCATAGTTTTCGATTTGTTCTTTACCGCTTATTCCTAAAAGCTTTTCTACTTCAATCTCAACAGGCAATCCATGAGTATCCCAACCTGCTTTCCTAGGAACATCATAACCTTTCATGAGTCTATATCGAGGAATCATATCTTTAACTGCACGTGTAATTACATGACCAATATGAGGAGTTCCGTTTGCTGTAGGTGGACCATCATAAAAAGTATAGGTAGGTTTTCCAACTCCTTCTTGCACGGATTTCTCAAAAATTTGATTTTCATTCCAAAACTTAACAATATCTTGTTCTCTTTGGACGCTAGTTAACTCTGTGTTTATTTTTGTGTACATAAATAATCTCCTTGTATAAAATAAAAAAACTCCCTGCCCAATAAGGACAAAGAGTTATCTTTGTATTAACCACCCTACATACCAACATATGTGTCTTTTATAACGGTAAGACTCCGAGAAAGCTTACAAATTTCAGCTCTCCAACTCAAAAGTGATTTTCACATAATCTTACTCATATCCGCTTTCACCAAACACGGACTCTCTGACGGCAAACGCCTGAATTTCAGATTACACTACTCTCTTTGTCACAGTTTTTAATATATATTTAAAGTTTATCATTTTTGCATTTGTTTGTCAAGTATATTTTATACTTATATTGTTAATGATAAAAAACATTATTTAAATGTTCTTACTTTTTTATTCTATTGAACTAAATATATCTTTACAATTGATGCTGTCACAACTCGTATTATTGCGACAGCATCAAAATCAGATAATTTAAAACAAAAATTTACTCTTATTCACTTACTTCTTCATCTTCTTAGATAATTGCTTTCACATCAACTTTAAGAACTACATTCACAGAACATTCAGAAGAATTTGTCTCAAAGTTTAACTCTGCACTAGTTGCATTGTTCTTTATAGTAAGAGTATTATTTTTGAAACTGTAGCCACTTGGCAAGGAACCCACTTTTTTCATTATATCATATGGCTGAACTATGAATGACGCCACCCCATCGAGTTTTGTATTTGGGTCAAACTCCAATGAAAATTCACTTTCACTAGATTGATTTACAACTAAACTCGTAGGAGTTTGAGATATCATACTTACTTCTGGTGGAGTTTGAACAATCACATTGACAGTAAATGGTACTTTACACGGTATCGATTCAATTGAGAACTCAAAAGTTGCGCCTTGTGCACCAGAGTGAATTGTTAACACACCTGAATTGTAGGAATAACCTGTTGGTAAAGCATTTTGCAAATCTATTTCAGCAAATGGATTTGACAAAATATTTATTATCTGTGGCAAATTGTTATCACACACATAAACATCAAAGACATTAATTCCTTTGTCTTCGATGATAACACTTGGGTCTGCAGCAATTACTTCAGGAACAGGCAATCCACTGTCTACAACCCCACAGCAAACATCAGCATATACAAACATTGTAACATTCTTGAAGAATGAACGAGAAGAAGTTTGCTCTACAAACACATCTTCTACTATAGAATTCACAGTAATTGAATTCCCGGGTACATAATAATCAGGAAGAACTACATAAGTGCAAAATGGAACTTCAAAATGTGCTGAATGTGCAGTTTGCTCGCACTTATCCGCAATATATTCTATAAATTGAATTAACTTCCCTTTTACAATCAGTTTATATCCTGTGCTGATTATCCCCTCAAAGTTTTTATTGGTAACAGGAGTTCTAACCACCTCAAAACTGAGTATTTCCGCTGCGATATTAAGTGAAGTTATCCTTTTAATATTAGGCTTTTGTTGAGGTATTACTAAATTCTCCATCACCGAGAATTCTTTCCACGCACTCGTAGAGAGGGGAAAAACCGGATTGACTCCGTTAATAATTATATTGTTACAAGTCATTTTAGTTCCCCCCTTCTTTCGACGAACTTTTAATCTTATCACTTGCTCTGATACTATCACATGTATCATTCACTATTTTTACATTTCCGATAGGAGCAGTGACTTTACCTTTGTCAAACAAACATTGCTTAGTGTTGATTTGTAACAACACCAAAATGTTAGTACAAATTGTTCGATTATCAATCATGCTGACATTCGCATCTTCAATAAACGGAGTAATTAAGAACATGTTATTCGCTAAGAGATATTCCGGAGTTACACATTCTCCACCAACTGTGTAAGTTTGAGGAATAACTACAAACTCACTAACAATAAATTCATTATGAACTCCATGAATACTTTGAAGAGGTTCATCTGCTACATATTGTATTTTTTGTTTAAACTTAATCTCAACTACAAGTTTTTTTCCAGTCAGTTTTTCTCCCTCTGACGAAGTAGCGACTTCAGGCAAAAAACCTATTGGCGGAACTTCCCCTGCAGGAGTGTTAATAACCCTAGCTGAGATTATTTGCGCGTCAAAAGCCGAAGAAATAAGTCTTTCAATTGAAGGCTTTTTACATGAAATCGATGTTGTATCATTAACCGAGACCTCTTTATATATTTCAGAGTAAGGAGGCAAATAATCTGAAATCCCTAAAATATTCACCATATTTCTAACAACACTTGCCATTTCACTTCACCTCCAAAAACAAAGATACACATTTTGTGATATCCCTTGGCCCTATAGCTTCTGCAATAATATCTTCAATATAAGGAATAACAGTGTAGCAGGAATTTTGTGTCGCTGATTTTGGCAATACAACGAAAGTTCCAAAACAATATGAGTTATCAACGACCATCACATTTTGCTCGCAATTATCTGCTACATAGTGAATTGATTGATGAACTACACCTTCTATAACAAGTTTTTTTCCTGTTAGGGTTTGCCCACTAGGATTTAAAATCTCCCCTCTTGCGTTCCTTTGAGAAACAGGAGTATCAACTACATAATAATTCTTTATTTCTACACAAGCAGTAACTCTTGTGATTTGTTCAATATTTGGAAAACACTCATTTAATGTGATATTTTCCTGTAGCATTAATTCTTTGAACGCATTAACTGAATAGTTAATTGGAATTTGCTCGCTTATTCCGACATATTCAATTAAATTTTTAACAATAGAGCTCATTTATCTTCCTCCTGATAAAAATTACAGCTTTCCTCTCACCTTAATATTTTATTCTAAAAGAAATTTTTTGTTACCTAAAAGTTTCTTTCACAGAATGTAATCAAAATCATAGTATATATAGCAGCATATTTCCTCTCAATTTATGCTGAAAGGTTGAAAATAGAATGAATAAAAACTGCGATTTAACTATGATAAACGGAAACTCAATTGATGTAGTTCCACAAGGTTGTGACTCTGAAATCAAGGCAGATATCGTTGTAACAGAATTTAACTCTGTTAGACTTTGGGGGCAAATTGTTAACTGCCACGGTCAGCCTGTTTCTAGCGCACTGTTAAAACTAATCAAAATAATAACTGACTGCAACGGAAAATGTATTTATCAAGGCATTGCTCACACAGTAAGTGATTGTAACGGTTTTTATCAGTTTGATTTATGCGTAGACGACCCCTGCGCAAAATACAAAGTATTAGTCAACAAATCTGCTACAGGAACAGAGCGAATTATAGAAACAGGTACAGGTAACTGTAACGCTTGTGTCGATCCTGGTTACACCCCATGTGGAGAATACAAATATAGGGTAACTCCTCCTGACAAATTTGATTGTGTAAAAGTTCCTGTTTGCAACTGTGAAAAGTGCAGTAGTACTAATGTTAAACCATCTTATGAAGATTCATCTTGTATAAAAGAAGCTTGCAACGACTATTGCTTAACTCAAAACAAATATTCATCATCTTGCACTAATGGGAATGTATACCCGTCAACTAAAATCAGATTTTAAACATCAAATTGGGACAATTGCTATTAGGAAAATAAACAAAAAGCACGGGAGAGCTCCCACGCCCTCCCGTAAAACAGATGAAAATTAATGATTTTGGACATGCATGAACTTCAATGGATTATTTATTTTTACAAGTTAATGCCACAACCAGATAATAAAAATAACTTTACCTGATATTATTATAAATAAATTACAATACAAAAAATAAATACAGTATCATATGATGAAGAGGAAACAAGACGTAGAAACTGCATTTCGCAAGCCTTGAATTAACGCCCCTTTCTCCGTTATAGTACATCAGCAGCGGAATAGTTGCTAATATAGCCAAAGTATACCATGCGTTTATGCCACTGTTAGCAAATCTAAACGCTACTGAAGTTAACCCTCCAAACATTGCTATCAAAACAAATGCGACAATTTGTTTATTTAAATCCTTATAAAACACTCCAAACATCAAAATCCAAAGGACAACTTGTGTATCATAAGTTGACACCAAAGACATTGCAGAACAGACAACTACAAGTGTTATTTTCAAGAGCAAATTTAACTTCGTACCTTTAACTACATGAAGTGCAACGAAGCCCCATATAAATCCCCATATTATGCTTGTGGTTTTCCACCAAGTTGCTTGAAACAATAAAATATAAGGAAAATGTGATACTATAGCCAATAAAATCAAGCGCTGTAAATATTTTTTCTTATTTGATGTCATGAAATATCCTTCTGCAATGAAATAACACATTACAGGAGCAACAATTCTTCCAGGCATTTTCAAGAAAATGTACAATATACTATTTGGGTCAATAATTGTTGTACCATAAGCTAAAGAAAAAGCTAAGTGGTCAATTATCATCGCTATCAATGCAATGAATTTAATTGCATTTCCGCTAAGACCAACTTTTTTGCTCTCAATCATGAAAACACCCTCAACAATCTTTAATAACGTTTATATACTCTGGTAATATAATTCTTCAACGAAATATGTAAAATTCTTTTTAAATCGTTTCGGTTGTCATAGAGATATTATATGCAAATATAATTAGATTATCCAAAAATATGTATTTCACTAATAATACACATTTTAATCATATTACTTTAAACTTACTTAAAAAAAGTTGATATTATTAAGATTTAAGCAAAAAAACAGCTCTTACCTAATGGTAAAAGCTGTTTATAAACTATATTTATCAAATCTGGATATTAGTCACTTGAGAAAGGTAATAAAGCTAGATGTCTAGCACGTTTAATAGAAACTGTTAAAGCACGTTGGTGTTGTGCGCATGTTCCTGTAACTCTTCTAGGAAGAATTTTTCCTCTTTCGGAAATAAAACGGCGAATTTTAGCAACATCTTTATAATCAATATAGTCTGCTTTATCTACGCAAAAAGAGCAAACTTTTCTACGTCCTTTACGTGGACCACCACCGCCCATACGGCGATTATCATTTCTTTCGGTTCTTTCAGCCATTGTGAAACCTCCTTACACATTATTTTCGTGTATTTATCAAAACGGCAAATCATCGTCTCCAATAATTTCTTCAAAGTCCTGATTGCTACCGCTACTATATGCAGGAGCAGGCTCAACCGGAGCTTGGTTTTGATAATTCATATTATTATTTTGATTTCCGCTATCACGTTTCGACTCGGTAAAACTTACGTTATCCGCAGCAATTTCAAAAGTTCTGCGTTTAACTCCATTATTATCTGTGTAAGAGCCTGTTTGAATTGAGCCATTAACAGCAATCATTTGCCCTTTTTTGAAATACTTACACACGAATTCTGCAGTACCTCTCCAAGCAATGACGTCAATAAAGTCAGTCTGTCTTTCAGTTCCTGCTTTTGCATATGCACGGTCAACCGCTACACTAAATCGAGTAAACGCTACACTGTTTTGTGTATGTTTAAGCTCTGGGTCGGCAGTTAATCTTCCCATAATTGCAGCTACATTTAACAATTCCTACACTTCCTTTCAAAACATTATAATTAAGCTTGAGTTTGAGTAGCTACTTCTGCTGTTTCTGCAGATTCAGCTTGAGTTGCTCTAGGTTTCGCTTCTTTTTTTGGTTTCAAGAACCTAGGGTCTTTTTTGATGATGAGAGTACGAACAATACCATCTGTAATGATATATCTTCTGTCCAATTCAGCTGTAAATTCAGCTTCTGACTTGAAGTTAATCAAAGTATAGTACCCTTCTGTTTCTTTGTTGATTTCATATGCAAATCTTCTTTTGCCCCAATCGTCAACACTCTCAACAGTACCGTATTTAGCTATAAGTTTTTGGAATTTTTCAATTATAGCTGTATTGCCTTCTTCACCTAATTTAGCTGAAGTAACAATAACGGTTTCATAAGAATTAATAACACCTGCCATTTATATTGCACCTCCTTCTGGTCTTTGGCCCCAAATCTTTGTTGGAGCAAGGATTTATTTTCATTTAATAAGCGACCTTAAAGGTCGCTCTTAAACATATATATTATATCACAAAATCAAGATATGTCAAGCTATTTCGACTAATATTTTGATTATCTAAGAAATTTGTCTTCAAAATCCTTAATAGGCATTGGTTTATCGAACAAATATCCTTGTCCAACCTTGCAGTGAATTTCTCTTAATCTTTCTAATTGCTCTTGCGTTTCAATTCCTTCTGCAACTGTATAATCTATACCTAAATCATTACAAATGCTAACTACATGCTTTGCTAAAACAAAGGATTTTTTATCAATAGTCAAATTGTCGACCAAACTTTTATCAATTTTAATCTCGCTAAAATTCGCCTCTGATAAAATTGATAAATTAGATTGTCCAATTCCAAAGTCGTCAAGTGAAACGGTAAACCCAGCATTTTGAAATTTTTCAATAACCTCGGTCAAATATTGACTATCTTTTACATCAATAGTCTCAGTAACCTCTAGCCTAATCACCGAAAGTGGAACATCAAACTTTTTACATATGCTAACTAAGTTTTCAAGCAAATCCTCTTTCGCCATTGTAATTCGTGATAAATTGATTGAAAAAGTAAAATTTTTAAAAGTAGATATTTTATTACTCCATTTATTATATAAAATACATATCTGCTCAAAAACAAAAATGTCAAGAAAATTAATAATTCCCTCTTTTTCATAAAAAGGAATAAATGTAATCGGTGATACCATAACACCATTTTCAAACTTTCGAATTAAAGCTTCGGCTCCGACCAAATCCATTGTATCCAAATCGACTTTTGGTTGAAGATAAACATAGTATAAACCATTATTAATTTCATTAATAACATTTTCGGCTAAAATATTTTTATATTTGCTGTTACCGCTTTCAAGTTCATAGTATTTTTGTTTATCTACATACATTAACCCGTCAACTGATTCAACAAATTTTTCAACATCGTCAGTTTCCGCAATCCATCTGTGTCCAACAGCAATATTTAACTCTTTGTTTTGTTTCATCAAGTTCAAAACCGAATTCATCTTCTCATCAAACGCCTCTTGAGAAACTTCAATTTCTAAAACAATAAATTCATCTCCACCTGCCCTATAAACATTATCACCAAATATGTCTTCAAGAATTTTTGCTAGGGTTACTAAAAGATAATCCCCATAATTATGACCTTTTTGCATATTTGCAATTTTCAAACCATTGACATCAAAATTAGCAACACCTATATTTCTATTCACTGAATTACCAATAACATTTGTC
>CAYJBU010000098.1:0-10357 GCA_964368155.1 uncultured Eubacteriales bacterium
CTAATTCAGTTTATGCAATTTGACGAGAAAATTCCTTAATGCAACAACCCCCTACTTTTTCTTTGTTTTCACTTTAATGCAACAACCACTTTTATTTTAACCTCAACATTTTACTTTGTATTCCTATACAATACTGATTTGCGCTAAAACATTACTGGATTTTACCACAAATTTGTCGTACTGTCAATTTTCATTTTCTACTTTTTATGTTAAAATTCTTTCAATGAGAAAAACACCTTAATAATCTGGAAGTGGAGATTACTATTATGATGACATCAAAAGAACGTGTAAGAGCAACACTAAACAAGCAAAAACCCGACAGAGTTGCAGCGACATATGGCGCAGTAGCAGAAGTAACACAAAATCTTTTAGCACACTATGGTTTTGAGAATATCGAACAACTATATCAAAAATTTGAAATTGATGTAAGAGGGGCGGGTCCAAGATATATCGGTCCTGAACTTGAAGTTTCATATGATGAAAACGGACTTAAAGTTGAAACCAGTTATTGGGGCTTTAAGAAAACAATGCACAAAACCGACATCGGAACATATGGAACAACAACTTATTTTCCACTCGAAAACGTTGAAACTCTTGAAGATTTAGACAAGTACAACTACCCAGACCCAGATTGGTTTGATTATTCCGCTATCACTGAAACCTGTGAGAAATTTCCCGACAAAGCAATAATTATTGGCCATCCCGGTCCTTTTCAAATGGTTACAAACCTTATGTCCATGGATAAATTCTTTATTTTAATGCTTGACGAACCCGAGGTCGCAAAGGCTATTCTTGACAGAATGGTTGATTTTGAGATGGAATATTACAGAAGATGTTTTGAAGCAGGGAAGGGCAAAATAGATATTTTGAGAACATGTGATGACTATGGAACTCAAATTTCTATGCTGTTCAGCCTTGATATGTGGAAAGACTTTTTCAAAGAAAACACAAAAAGATTAGTAAATTTGACGCACGAATATGATGCATTTTTCATGCAACATTCTTGTGGCGCAATTGCTCCGATTATTCCCGAGTTAATCGACTGTAAAGTAGACATTCTAGACCCAATTCAAAAGGTTTCTGGGCTTGAAATCGACACAATCAACAAACTTTACAAAGGTCAAATTGTCTTCCACGGCGGAGTTGACACCCAATGGTTGCTACCAAGCGGAACTCCTGAAGAAGTCAAAAAAGAAACACAATACATCATCGACACTTTAGGTGCAGACGGTGGATACATGCTGATGGCAAGCCAAGCATTTGAAATTGATGTGCCAATTGAAAATATCGAAGCAGTCTATTCTGCAAAAAGATAGATTGTAGGGTATAACCAAAGGGAGTATCCCATTAAAATTCTTCGTAAAACAAAGTAATGAAGGGGCACGGCAAGCCGTATCCCTTCATTTTCTTTATACAAATTTACCCTTTAATAAAAGTTCTTTGGTAAACCAAATTATAATATTTGCTGAATTCTTAAAAGTCTATTGTACTTTGCAACTCTGTCGCTTCTGCAAGGCGCACCTGTTTTGATTTGTCCTGTATTCAAAGCTACCGCCAAATCTGCTATGAAAGTGTCCTCTGTTTCTCCCGAGCGATGAGACATTATTGTTTTATATCCATTTTCTTTCGCCAATGCTACAGCATCTAATGTTTCTGAAATTGTACCAATTTGATTAGGCTTAATTAGTATGCTATTTGCAGCTTTATCGGTAATACCTTTTTGCAATCTCAGCTTATTAGTCACGAACAAATCGTCTCCAACAATCTGCACCCTTGAACCTAGTTGAGCAGTTAACAAGGTCCAAGCATCCCAATCCTCTTCTCCTAGAGGGTCTTCAATTGAGATAATCGGGTAATTCTCGCACAGACTTTTCCAATAGTCAATCAAACCTGTTGCAGTGTAGTGTTTTTGACGTTTTGGAAGCAAGTATCCCTCATCGTTAACCCATTCACTTCCTGCCGCATCAAGCGCAATTTTCACATCTCTGGTGTTATATCCTGCTTTGGAAATCGCCTTGATTATCACTTCTATAGCCTCTTCGTCATTTGCCAAGTTCGGAGCAAAACCTCCCTCATCGCCAACAGATGTTGCATACCCTTTTGATTTTAATATAGCTCCTAGGTTGTGGTAAATTTCTGCACAGCAACGCAGACCCTCGCTAAAATCAGAGATACCCACCGGCATTATCATAAACTCTTGAATGTCAATATTGTTTGCTGCATGTGCGCCTCCATTGATTATATTCATCATTGGGGTAGGCACTTTTTTTGCGTTTATTCCACCTATGAACTTAAACAATGGTAATCTATAGTGTGCAGACAGCGCTCTTGCAATAGCCATAGAAGTTGCTAGAATTGCATTTGCACCCAAATTGCTTTTGTTTTCGCTTCCGTCTAAATCGATGAGGCATTTATCAGCACTTGCAACACTTATACCATTCAAACCTTTTAATGCATCACAAATCATGGTGTTAATATTGTTAACCGCTTTTTTTACGCCTTTTCCGTTGTATCGGCTCATGTCGCAATCCCTTTTTTCGCTCGCCTCATATTTCCCTGTAGAAGCACCTGAGGGCGAAACACCAATTCCACTTGAACCATCAGACAAAATTACATTTGCGCTGACTGTTGGATTTCCTCTTGAATCAATAATTTCAGTTCCATACACTCTTTCAATTCTTATCATATATTCTAGTTATCTCCCTTTTAATAAATTGCATTGGTAATTCACTTAACTCAATATGATAATTATTTCCAATTTGTGTTACCTTTATACTGTAATCTACTAAATTATAGTCATATAACAAAAAGCAGAGTATAGAAATAAATTCCATACCCTGCAAACTTTGTTTTACATTAGTTTAGTCTATTATTAATTTAGTTTACCCGAAAATCAAATCAAAATCCATCACGATGTTTTCGTCATTTGCTTGATATTTCTCAACAAGTTGTGGTCCGCAGCTTCCAGAACCGATACCCGACATTACAGCGTCTAGGCAAAGAACGGTAAATCCACTGTCTTCCAACTCGTAGTTATGCGCTTTTTCTTCTAGCTCTTCTTGAGTGTAAGGAGAAGCGTTGAAGCTGAACTTTTCACCATAAACACACATTTTGTAATCGAAATCGTTAGTAACACATAAATCCATGCAACCATAATGACTTCCATTTTCTTGTGGTCTGATATAATCCTCGTGTAAATCCATAACATCTGCACAGAATTTCCCAAAATATGATGCTCTTCTCTTGTCGATGTAACTCTCATATGGGCCGTATCCTGTATATTCGACTTTCGCAAAACTATCAGGCATGAACATTCTCATTCCAAATCTTGGCAAGAATGGGAAAATTGGATCACGCTTAAAGTTGGCATTAATGTTAATTCTACCGTCGTTATATACAGTATAGCAAACATCAATATCAGCTATTCTTTGAATGAAAATTGCAGAAATAGAAAGTTTGCATTCAATTTTCACGCAGTCAGTACCCTTTGTAGTTTTTACATCATAAACTCTGCTAGTTGTTCTGTCGTAGCCAGCATTTTTCCATTTGCTTTTTATAACTCTATCGTTGTCTGTTGGAGCTCTCCAAATATTGAACTCCATAGGCATGTCAGTTATTGTAACATTGTCTTTCACAATGCTGTCAAATGTTGCAGTCAACTTATCAAAAGTATATCTGAAATGTTCGCCATATAGCTCGATTTTCAAATCATTTTCTTTGATGTTAACAGCAAGAGCTTTATCGGATTTAATTTTTGCTCGTCCTGCCTCTCTTACCACTAGTTGGTCAAAGCCCAATTCATAGTCAGCAGGAACAAAGCCAACTTCTTCTGCTTGCTTGTAGATAATTCTCAAGCGCACATCACCTTTTTTAGGTGTTTTGAAGTCGATTTTTATTTCTTTTGACTCCCATGGCTCAATGTCAAGCTCTGGCAACTCGCCTTTTTCTACAACAACACCGTCAACACACACTTCATACACCGCATAAAGTGTGTCTTTTAGATTTGTGAAATCCAATTTATTAGAAATCTCTACTAATCCTTTTTTAAGGTCAATTTCTTTTGCTCTTGCAGGTCTTACAACGTTTTTCCACTCGAAAAGTCCTGTGTGAGGACGTCTGTCAGGATAAACAAGTCCGTCCATGCAGAAATTTCCGTCGTGTGGGAACTCGCCCCAGTCGCCACCGTAATAGAATTTATCTTGTCCATCGTCGGTTTGACCCATCCAAACACCGTGGTCGCACCACTCCCAAACAAATCCGCCCATGTGGCAATCGTGTTTGTAAATTTGCTCGAAATAATCTTCGATGTCTCCAGGACCATTACCCATAGCATGCACAAACTCGCATTGAACAAAAGGTTTATCTAACCAATCGTTAGCGAAAATTTGCTCTGTTTCATCGACTTTTGCATACATTCTGCTGTGAACATCAATATTTGTCAAATCATTGTCATAGCCTTTCATTTGCCAAATACTGCTCTCATAGTGAACTAGCATGTCTTTATCGTAGGATTTAATCCAAGCAGCGGCTTTTTCCATGTTTGGACCATAGCCACCTTCGTTTCCAAGCGACCAAAGAATGACACAAGCGCAGTTTTTATCACGCATAACATTTCTTTGAACTCTGTCAACTAAAGACTCTTCATATTTTGGGTCATGGCAAAGCATACCATATGTTGTATCATCTCTAAAAGGAGTATGAGGTCCACCACTTTGATAATCAGAACCTCCACCGTATATTGTAACAGTTCCATGCATTTCAATGTCGCTTTCGTCAATTACATAGAAACCAAACTCACTATAATATTGTGTCGCCCAAGGCGCATTCGGATAGTGGCTGGTACGAATTGCGTTAACATTGTTAAGTTTCATTATCGCTAAATCGCTGAGCAATTGCTCACGGCTGATTGTATAACCTGTAAATGGGTCGCTGTCGTGGCGATTTACGCCTTTCATTTTAACTTTTTTGCCATTTACATAGAATACTCTTCCTTTAATCTCAAAACTTCTGAGTCCAACACTTTGAGAAATGCTCTCATTTTTTGTTGTAAAGACAAGTTCATATTGATATGGTGATTCTGCATTCCACAAAATTGCTTCATCAACTTCAAATGTCACGCTTCCCTTTTCAATTGCTTTAACTTCCAATTCGTCGCCAAATGGGTCGAAAAGGCTTACAGTTGTTGGAATTTCTTTGCCTGTCCATTCAACACTTACACTAATTTGAGCATTGACATAGTTTTCATCAAGCGTTGTTTTAACATAAAAATCTCTGATATGATTTTTGGGTCTTGTCAAGATATAAACATCTCTAAAAATACCACTCATTCTTAGCTTATCTTGATCTTCAAAATAAGTTCCGCTACACCATTTAAGGACTAATACTGCAAGTTTGTTTTCGCCCTCTTTCACAAATTCGCTAATGTCAAATTCACTTGTTGAGTGAGAAACTTGGCTGTATCCTACAAATTTTCCATTTACCCAAACATAGAAACAAGAGTCAACACCCTCGAAATTGAGGTAGTTTTTCTTTTTAATCTCGTCTTTTTCCATGTAGAATGTTTTTATATAAGCTCCACTTAAATTCTCTGACGGAACATAAGGAGGATCAAAGGGAATTGCAAGCGCAACATTTGTGTATTGGTTTCTATCATACCCTAAAATTTGCCAACAAGAAGGCACACTTATAGTGTCGAAACTTGTATAGTCAAAACCCTCTTCAAAAAATGCTTGAACTTGGTAAGGATTGTCATATAGGCGAAACGCCCAGTCGTCTGAAGACAGCATATTGACACTTTCAGAAAATTCCATATCTGTTTGGTAATCAACGTCAGGTGAATTAGGCACATAATAAGAACGATTTGGGCAAGTATTCACATGAATGTTTTCGAGTTGCTCGTAATATTTTGGAAACAACATTTTCATTCTCCATTCCACCGCTTTAATCATTGCGGCATTTTATTTTGATTAAGCTTCAATTAATTATTTAAAATCTATTCCAGAAATTTTTGCCAATGTAATGAGTGTTATCTTTTAGCTCTACAGAAGTTTCAACAAGTTTACTTCTTAAATAATCTTCTTTTTCTTTATATTCTGCCTTGCCTGCGAGATTTTCTTTTTCAAACGGGTCATTTTCTAAGTCAAACAACTGAGTTTCCTTAACTCCTTCGTTTCTATACTCTATCAGCTTAAATCTCTCATCTTTGTAAGCTCTGACCAAATCTCCGTATGTTAAATACAACTCATCACGAACTTTGCATTCGCCTTCAATAGCATTTTTCAAGCTAATTCCATCAAGATTAGTTGGCTTGTCAATTCCAACAATGTCACAAACTGTTGGGAAAATATCAAGTAAAAGTGCATATGCGTCTGTTCTTTTGTTCTTCGGCAAATTCGCACCCGAGAAAATCAACGGAATTCTCATGCTGTGCTCGTAGCAACTTTGTTTTCCGAACAAACCATGTCGACCTACTGCAAGCCCGTTATCACCGGCAAATATAATAACAGTGTTCTCATATTCACCAATATCTTTTAGCTTTTGCACAACTCTTCCAAGCTGATAGTCAAGGTGGGAAATCATTCCATAATATTCAGCGATGTGTGTTTTCACCTCAGACTCAACTCTTGGTTGCGCTGCCAAAACTTCGTCACGAATATTTTCAACTCCATATTTGAATGTATGTTCTGTCAAATAATTTTCAGGCAATTCAATATCATCAGGGTTGTACATTGCTCTGAACTCTTCCGGCATCGAACGGGGGTCGTGTGGTGCCATAAAAGAAAGATACATATAAAAAGGCTTGCCCTCTTCTTTGTTTTCAATTTGTCTAATTGCTTCATCGGCAAACATTTCACTCGAGTGAACTCCACTGTTTACATGATCGCCATCTCTTACCATTACATCTTTTTTATATGACCAGTCATTAATAATATTCATTGTTGCTGAATATTCTCCTGTTGGGTCAAAATTATGAACAGGAACATTCCAATGGTCATTCATTCCACCAAAGAAAATTTCACCTCCGGCTGTAAAACTTCTCGCAAAAGCTTTCTTTCCGTTGTGCCATTTTCCGATACCGATTGTTTGGTAACCGTTATTCTTTAGTGTTTCGCCTAAAAGTGAATCTGTATCGGGTATACTATTTCCGCTTTCGCATAAATTGTATAGGCCTCTTCCGGAATTAATCATCGCACGGCTTGGCATGCAAACTGCACCAACTGTTCCGCCCATGATATGCGCATGTGTAAAAGAAACTCCATTTGCTACGATTTCGTCAATGTTCGGTGTAGAAACTACTTTGTTTCCCAAAGCTGCTATGGTGTCGAATCGTTGGTCATCTGTGAAGAAAAATAATACATTTGGCTTTTTCATTTATTGCTCATTCCTTTCTCGGCGTTAAGCCCACTCTCTCCCATCACTGCAAGTTTTCAGTGATATTCAAAACACTGTGCTATAACTCCATGCAACACTTATAATTTTGGGTTCACCCTAACCTGACCGATATAATCCCCTATTTAATAGTATACGAAATATCTTCCTCATATCAAACAGGGAAAAAGCAATGCAAGATAATATTTTAATGAATTCAACAAAATCAAATTGAAGTTCAAATAAAACTTATTATCCTGAATTCAACCATTGTAATTTCAAGTGTCACCCTTGCTTTCTATAGTATAATATTTATTTATCCTTGTCAAGGAAACCATAAAAATATTTGTGAATTTTTTCTAAACTACTGGACTATTTTGCTTTATAGTGTTATAATATTAGCGTATGCACCTATATATTGTGTTTTTTTGTTTTCATAATTCTGTACAAGAAACATGAGTTGTTTATTCTTCTAAATATGCAATAAATCCAAGTATCCAGGTGGTTTTAAGATTTTTTCTCTGCCATAACACCTCAGCTTCTCTCGATGTATTTTAATGTACCTTATTTTGTATATTAAACACCCGTATATATTTATTGCTATTGCTCGCCAAATTATAATGTGCATAAAATTTCGTGAAGATTTTGTCATAGCCAAAGATTAGTTCAATTGTTTGACATTAGAAATCTATTCCCCCACTTCTAAATATAGTGAATTATATGTTATCCCACTTCAAAATTCGTATTGCTTAGCACAGGAAATAAACACCTTTTTACTTTTTCAAAAAAAATATTTTTTGTCATTATTTAGAATACTACTAAAATTTATTCAAAAATGCCTGCATTTGACTCACGAGTTAACATAATCGTCAAAACATTGTTGATGTTTGAATTATTTATGTACAACAAGTCTAATCAACTCACTATTTGTGATTTTTTGTCGAAACACCACTAGATAATGTGTATAGCGAAGTAGAATATATTTCTATTTTTGCATTTTATTTGTGACAAAGCACAAAGCAATTAGAAATCTTTAGCAACCAATGTAAGATTATAAGAAAAAAATGCATAATTATACATAATTATTGTAACCCATCTATTAATCGAACGTTTTTTCTATGGTGATTTCTACATTTTGCTGACATCTCGAAAAATTTTTACCAAAATACCGTTAATTTAAAACTATTTATTTATTTATAATAGCTATAAATGACAGATTCGTAATATTATGTAAATTGAGATATAATTCATAATTAAGCATAGTGTACAAAAAACTCTATATTCTTGTTTTGACAAATCGTCATTTTTCATCTATACTCCATTTATGCGGTGTGAACCGCTATGATTTGTTGTCTATTTCAACAAGTCAATTTGTACAATTATTGGCATATGCCAGAAAGGATGGCGCGAATTGAGCAAAAAGTACAAACGCAGTAAAAAAGAGAAAAACCTTATTCTCCATAAACTTTTTGGAACATTTATTGTCTGCACTATAATAGCTATAGGATCAATCATCACTGCAGTCGCAAATAACATTCCATGTTCTGTTGTTGACGGAGACCAAATTTATGATTTTACACTTACTAGCCCTGAAATTGAAGATATTCTTGAAAAAGCTGTATCTTTGGGAATGCCCCCAATTGAGCAAGATGACCTTGTCTATACAGATGACGGAAAAGTAAAAGTCGATAGAGCTGTAGAAGTACACCTTATGTATAATGAAGAAGAATATGCATTTTCAACATTTAGAGGCGAAACTCTACAGAGCGTATTCAATGAAAATAATATTCTAATTGAAGACGACGCAATTATATCAGTTGACCCCACAACAGTTTTGAATCAAGATGTTAGTGTTGAAGTAATATCTTCGGTATCTATTAATTTAAATAACAACGGAGAAATTTCAACTCACAAAGTATACGGAGAAACAGTTGACGATGTCTTCACTGAATTAGGAATTGTAATTGAAAGCGATGATATAATAATACCTGACCTTGATACTGAAATATACTCAAATATAGAAATTAGTATTGAAAAGAGCCTAGGAGTAACATTTACAGACGGAGAAAACGAGCCTGTAGTATACCCTACCTATGCTGAAACTGTTGAGGAATTCCTTAACGAACTTGAAGTTGAGCTTGGAGAAGATGATTTCTTAAATATGGAGCTTGACGCTGAACTTGAAACTGATTCACAGTTACTATTAACACGTGTTGGATATGCATACAAATACACCACTGAGGTGACTCCTTACACAATTGTTTATGAAGACGATGCTTCGCTTTATGTCGGACAAACAAAGATAAAAACTAATGGTTCATTCGGTGAAAAATCTACTACTATTGAATACCGTTATGAAAATGGTAATTTGGTAAACACAGAGTTTTTCACATATGTTAATAGTTATCCTGTTAACAGAGTTGTTTTAGTTGGAACCACCCCACTGCCAGAGGGCGAAACTCTTCCTGAAAGTGACGAAAACGCAGACGTTCCTGCTAACACATTCATTGACCATAATGGTAATGCCGTAACATATTCAAGCATGATGGTTGGCGAATGTACTGCTTATAGCATCCCAGGAGGAACTACTTCCACAGGACAACCTGCACAGGTTGGTATTGTAGCAGTTAATCCCGATGTTATACCTTATGGAACTAGAATGTACGTCACTTCCGCTGACGGTAGTATCGTTTATGGATATGCTGTTGCAGGCGATACAGGCGGCGCATTGGACGTAAACCGTGTTATATTAGATTTATTCTTTGATACAGATGAAGAGTGTTGGAGCTTTGGTAGACGTGATATGCAAATCTATTTCTTAGATTAATTCAGAAGTAACCACAATTTTTAGATTATATTTTAATGGGGCTGTCGCAATATGCCCCGTCAAAAAACAAAAACGAGCACCCAAAAGGTAGCTCGTTTTGTCGTTTCATAGTATAATTTTTTTGAAGAAAAACCAACATGAAACGGGGTAAGGATAACATAA
>CAYJBU010000099.1:0-10322 GCA_964368155.1 uncultured Eubacteriales bacterium
ATCAGATATGAAGTTGGACCTTACTATGAAGAGTATTTCCCAACAGAATTAATTCCAGATGGTAAAACTCCTGCAGATCCTGATGCAGCAGCAGATTTTGCTTTCTATTCAACAGAGATTACAGGTGTTGTTGAAACATTTATCGCTAACTCAGTTCTTAACGGAATTGACGAGGCTAAATTCGAAGCTTTCAAAGCTGAACTTGATGGTATTGGAATCGACAAATGGGTTGAATATTACCAAGGTAGAGTTGACGGTACTCTTTAATCGTTGAATTTGATTTATTATAATTAATAAATATAATGGACCTCCTGATTGATTTCAGGGGGTTTTCATTTTGAAATATAATTTACTTAATATAGAAAGCTAATTTTAAATGTGTGAGATTGAGGTATAGTAGCTTGACTTTTGTTATACAATATCAAAAGGTGAAAAGTCGAGTTGCTTATGCATTTTACCTTATTAAGAAGATACATATCATAAGATAAAAGCTATATAAGAGAAATGAATTAAATTATCGGAAAAAAATACAAGGAGTGAAAGTTCACTCCTTGATTTTGTGTGTTATATTGGTTGAAATTTGCAGAAAAAAATTAAGGTTACTGCATTATAAAACGACATCATATTTTATTGATTGATTAATTTAGCCGTAACTATTGGTTTTCCCTTTTCCCATGTAAAAGCCTGTTGCTGCACCAACTATTCCACCGATGATGTGTGTGAGTTGAGAGACATTATCGCTGACAAAAACAGCGTCGTAAAATTCTCTGCCCATATACAAAAGGAAAACTAATATAAATGTAATCGGAATTCCTCCGCCTTTGATGCTTGTGATGGAAGACAAGAGGATAAAAGCAAAAACTACTCCGCTTGCACCAAGCAAAACATTTGAAAAAACAATGAAATGCACAAGCCCTGTAATAACAGCAGTGATTAAAATCACAACACTAAGATTGCTTGCACCGTATTTTTCTTCAAGCAAAGGCCCGATAAGGAGTAACAACATTATGTTTGCAAGAAAATGTTCAAAATCAGCATGACCGAAAATGTGGCCAATGAACCTAATGTAGGTCAAAGGGTCAAGCAAAGAAGAACGGTATACACTGAAAAGCAAAAGGTTAGTCGAATTGTCAGTCACTTCGCCCAAAATCGTTGCCACAAGACAAATAGAGGTGAATGTAATAATCACAGGTGAATTGAAAATAATTCTAAAATTCTTCTTCATTTTAAATCAAGCCTTTCAAATATTATTTTGCGTTAGATGCCTCTAATGTGGAAATAAAGCAGATTAAAGAATAGAAACAGTGCAATTGTTCTTATTTAGTAAAAGCGAAAAGCATTATAGTAATTTAATTCCGTTCTCTGCGCATACGTTTTGTGTATTGTCGTCCCAAGCAGAAACTTGAACTTCTCCTATGTGCGCTTTTCTTAAAAGCAACATACAAAGTCTTGATTGCCCAATACCTCCACCCATGGTTAGAGGAAGCTTGCCTTCTAAAAGCATTTTGTGGAATAACAGTTCTTTTCTATCTTCGCAATTCGCTTTTTTTAACTGCTCCTCTAATGATTTCGGGTCAACTCTAATTCCCATGGAAGAAATCTCGATTGCACATTGAAGATTGTCGTTCCAAAACAAGATATCACCGTTGAGTGACCAGTCGTCATAGTCAGGTGCACGTCCGTCATGCTTTTCACCTGATTTTAGCACATCGCCAATTTGCATGATGAAAACAGTTTTGTGTAAGTTGGTGAAGGCGTTTTCACGTGCTTTTTGGTTAAGGCTTGGGTATAAGTCTTCTAATTCTTGCGAGGTTATAAAAGTGACTTCTCTTTTTATTATGGGGACTAACGCAGGGAATTTTTTGCTTAACTCTTCTTCACTATCACAAATTGCACCTACAATTTTAGTTACTGTATCTTTTAAAGTGGCAAGATTTCTGTCGGCTTCGGTAATTACTTTTTCCCAGTCCCATTGGTCTACATAAACAGAATGAAGATTGTCAAGTTCTTCGTCACGTCTAATCGCGTTCATGTCTGTGTAAAGTCCATTGCCTGCGTTAAATTTATATTTATGCAAAGCCATTCTTTTCCATTTCGCTAAAGAGTGCACAATTTGAACTTCTGAGCCTGTTTCTTTTATCTCAAAGGTAACAGCTCTTTCAACTCCGTTTAGGTCGTCGTTTAATCCTGTTTGCGCAAAAACAAAAAGAGGAGCAGAAACTCTTTTCAAATTCAATGCAGTGCTCAATTTCTTTTCAAAAATTGTCTTAATTTTTCCAATTGCGACTTGTGTGTCATATGTTGATAAGACAGATTTATAGCCTTTTGGGATAATGATGTTGCTCATGTGTTCAATTCCTTTCTGGGTAGCTGGTAGAGACTGATTTGAACCGGTTGTGAAAATACAGCTTTCATAAGTCTCCAGTAGCAATAACAAAAATAGTAAATTTTATGTTAAAAATTATACCATATCATTGTTATTATTGTCAAACTTATTTCAGACGAGAGAGGGTTTGGATTAAAGGTCATAGTAAAGAATTAATAACTTTTAGTTGATTTTTCTCGAGAAAAGTGGTATAATCTAGGGACAGTTTGGAGTTTTTGGCGAAATTTGCGTATTAATTGCGTATACTAGAAAGAGGGATTGTGAAATCTTTCTTATTTAATATAGAAGTGAGTTTTTTGAATGGGTAAAAAAATAATTTATGTCAGTAGTGACATAATTTTAATGGCTTTGTCGGTTATGGCTGCGGTTGTGCTTAGGTTTGATTTAGATATGCCTGAAAATTTTTGGGGATTTGTTACAACCTTAACACCTGTAGCAGTCTTTTTAGTTTTATTGTTTAGCGTATTATATGGTAGTTATACTAGCGTTTTTGCATATTTTGGTTTTTCGGAAATGTTTAAACAGTTGAAGGTGTCCGTTTCAGCTGCTTCTGTTATGTTGATTATGAAATATACATTTGTAAGCGAGTTTTCAGGCTCTTTGATTTTAATGTCCGCTGGTTTGTTTTTTCTCTCCTCAAGCTCGGTAAGAGCATATGAGCGCGTAAAGAGATGGTACGGCTCGAATATGGATGCTACTGTTGGGCTTTCCAAACGGATATTGATAGTCGGAGCAGGTAAATCAGGAGCACTTATAGTTAAAAAATGTCTCGATGACAACAATAGACGGTTCCCTGTTGGTATAATTGATGACGACGAAAAAAAACACGGACAAAAAATTTCAGGGGTTAAAGTGCTCGGTTCTGTAGAGAAAATTGCGGAATATTCAAAAAAATTGTATATTGATGAAATCATCATCGCAATACCAAGTTCAACAGATGAAGAGCGTTTCAGGCTGTTTGACGAGGCTATAAAGGCGAATGTTCCAATAAAAATTTTTGATGAAGTAGTTGATATAGAGGACTATCACCAAGGCAGTAAACACTATGTAAAAGATGTCTCGATAGAAGATTTGCTGTTTAGACCTCAAAAAAATCCTGACAGCGGCGTAAGCAAAAAGATGATTAAAGGCAAAACTGTTTTAGTCACAGGTGGAGCAGGCTCTATAGGTTCTGAGCTATGTAGACAAATTCTCAAAAATGGGTGTCAGCTTTTATTAATTTTGGATATTAATGAAAATGAATTGTATAAGATAAATGAAGAGTTAAAAGATGCTTATGAAGATAGATATTATACCTTAGTTGCTTCTGTGAGGGATAAAAAGCGTCTTAAAAATATTTTTGAAAAATATAAACCTGATTTTGTTTTCCACGCGGCTGCACATAAACATGTTCCTATGATGGAGATAAATCCTTTCGAGGCGATAAAGAATAATGTGTTTGGAACTTTAAATGTCGTAGAACAATCTATTGCTAGCAAAGTTAAAAAATTTGTGATGATTTCCACAGATAAAGCTGTCAGACCAACAAATGTAATGGGCGCAACCAAAAGAATTTGCGAGCTTATAGTAAAAGCGAACAGCGGTAGGGGTTCTGAAATGGTTGCAGTTAGATTTGGAAATGTGCTTGGCTCAAATGGTTCGGTAATTCCTCTTTTCAAACAGCAGATTAATGCTGGGGGTCCTGTAACTGTAACGCATAAAGATATATCAAGGTATTTTATGACGATTAACGAAGCGGTTTCACTGGTTTTAACAGCAGCAGTGTCGGCAAAAGGAGACGAACTTTTCGTGCTTGATATGGGCAAGCCAATCCGAATATATGAATTGGCAGAGAAGTTGATTAAGCTTTCAGGAAGACAAGTTGGCAGGGATATCGAAATAAAAATCACAGGATTAAGGCAGGGTGAAAAATTATTCGAAGAGCTCATGCTAGACAATGAAACGGTCAGCAGAACTTCAAATAAAAAAATATTCATTATCAATAACACAGGTGTTGACGCAACTCAGTTAAAACAAGACGTCAAAGAGTTGTCTGTGTTAATTGAAGAGGAAAGCGATGAATTTTTCATAAGAGAAAAATTACTTGATATAGTGAAAGAGTACGAAGAAATATAAATTTTTTCCTGCTCTTGAAAGGGTGGTCGTTATATGAAAAAAGATATTATTCATAGATTGATGATACTGATACTACTATCGGCGACATTATCCTTTGTCGTGAATTACTATATTGAAACTGATAATGAGATTAATGAATTCTATAGTCGTTCTGAAGATACCATACAACAAATCGCAGAAAAAATAGAAGAAAATAACAGTGAGATAGATGAAGTTGTTTTGGAGTTGATGGAAGAAAACTTATCAAAAGCCAAAGTTTTGTCAGAGTTTATAACACATGACCCCGATATAATATACGATAATGAAAAGCAATTGAAATACATGGAATTGTTATTATTTGACGAGGTACATTTTTTTAACGAAGACGGAGTCATTTTTGCAGGGACTACCCCTGCTTATTATGGAGTTTCCATGGATTCTGGTGAGCAAATTCAGTTTTTCTTGCCCATGCTCGAGGATAAAGATTTAGAATTGGCGCAAGAATTAAAACCGAATACTTCAGACGGTAAAGTCGTGCAGTATGCTGCTGTGTGGAACAAGGAACACAATGTAATTGTCCAAGTTGGGCATGAGCAACCGTTGTTTGAGCAAGTAATGGAAGATTTAAGTTTAACTCGTGTTTTTTCTTTTATGATTACCGACCCTGACATGGGTTTTTTAGCTTATGATAAATCGACAGGCGAAATATTTACTGATTCTGAAAATTCTTTGGGTAGTAATATTCCGGAAGATATGACAGAGCTTGACTCTAAAGGCAGATATATTCATGATGCTGAAGCGTATTATTTTTATACTAAAGAAATAGATGAGATTGTACTAGGATTATCAATGTCAGAGCTTGATTTGTTAGGTCCTGTTTATTCAAGCATCGTTTTAAACTCCGTTCTTTTCACTCTCAATTGTGCAGCGATAATTATTATTATCCTATTGCTTTTAAATAATATTATTATCAAACCTATACACTCATTGGTTTTTGAAATGAAAAAAATAGGTACTGGTAATTATGATGAAAAAGTTAAAGTTAATAATACGCGTGAATTTGCTTATTTGAGTGATAATATTAATGAACTAGTGGGGCAATTAACCAGTCACAGTAAAAGGCTCGACAGACTTTTCTCGAATATTACAGTGCCGATTGCTATTTTTGAGTATAATGAAATTACGCATAAATTTTCTATCACAGGTAAATTGTTTGAGGTTCTTCATATTGATGAGGATATTTGGAGAGAGATAGAATCGGACGGAAAACTAATAAATGAACGCCTTAAACAAATCGTTGAAAATCCTTTAGATACCGAGCAAGGTGTATATGCAAAAAAAGAATCTAACCATACTTATTATTACAAAATTAAGTTTTACAAAGAAGATGATAATAAACTATGGTGGATAATAATTGATGTTACAGGCGAGGTTCACAATCAAGAAAAATTTAGAAATGAGAGAGACATAGACCATTTGACATCGCTTTATACAAGATGGGGGTTAAGGGAGAGGATTGACAAACTCCTTGAAAATGGGGTTGAACCTAAGAGCATGGCTTTAATAATGCTTGATTTAGATAATCTCAAATTTGTGAATGATACTTATGGTCATGAGTGTGGAGATGATTTGATTTCCACAGCTGCAGACATCTTGAAAAACTCTTGTGCTCCGTATAAATTTGTTTCCAGAATTGGTGGAGATGAATTTGTTATCGTTTTTTACAATGCATCTTCTGAAGAAGAAATTGTAGGATACGTAAATGATTTATATGAAAAAATTGATAAAGCATATATTACTACCAGTTCTGAAGAGAAAGTAAAAATTAGTTTCTCGGGTGGCTATGTATTTTATGATGCAGATTATAACGGATATGAAAAAATGTTGGCTGCTGCTGATAAGGCGATGTATACTGTCAAAAGAACAAAAAAAGGTAGAATAATTCCGTTTGATAAAAGTATGGAGTAAATAAATTTGTATGCAAAGTGGATTTTTTCAATATTGCTGTGATAAGTTGATTATTTTAAACATTTGAAAGGTTGGTCCTTATAATGAAACTTGGTATGAGCTCGTATTGTCTAACTCCTGCGATGCAAGAAGGAAGAAAAACAGTGTTTGATGTTATTGATTTTGCAGTTGCTAATAAATGTGAACATATTGAATTTGTTCCTTTTTTTCTTCCATTTGTAAACGAAGAGACTAAAATAAATCACAGCTTAATAAAAGCAGTTCGAGATAAATGTAAGGACAGTGAAATTGAGATTTCTACATATTCTGTGAATGCGGACTTGCTAAAAAGTGACAAAGCAGAATTGGAGACAGAGATTGAAAGAGTGAAAAGGCATATTGATGTTGCTTTCGAGCTCGGACTCACAAGAATGAGGTTTGATGTTGCGTCGTTTAGAAGACCTTTTGAAACTAACACAGTTTTGCATTTTGATAACGAGCTTCCTCGGATGGTTGAAGTGTCGCGTTTGCTTTGTGATTATGCCAATGAAAAATCTATTAATATTGTAATGGAAAATCACGGGTTTTTTATTAATGGTTCAGAGCGAGTTTTGAGATTGATTGAAGCGACACAAAGAGATAATCTGAAAATGACAGTAGACATTGGAAATTTCCTTTGCGTGGACGAAGAAAGTGTTATAGGATTAAAAAAATGTCTGCCATATGCACAAATGATTCATCTAAAAGATTTCTATGTGAGGGAAAAATCAAAATTGCCTGGCCAAACTGAAATGTTTAATTGTAACATGGGCAGTTGGTTTGAAACTTTGGGTGGGAAAATGCTTAGAGGGTCGATTTTAGGTCAAGGAGATATCGACATACACGCAGTGCTCAAAACAATTAAAGATTTTGGTTTCGATGGATATGTTTCCGTGGAATTTGAGGGAATGGAAAACTGTGAACAAGGAACTGAAATATCGCTTGCAATGGCGAAAGCTATTTGGGAAGCAGTGTAGCCTAGCTCCTGTAAACCGAACTCGGCTAATATTAATAGTGCGAAAATAAAGAGATAAAACTGTATTGTTTATAGCAATTTAAAAAAAATAAAATATTTTCAAAAAAAGCTTGCTTTTTACATAATTATGTGTTATCATATTCTAGCGTGACTGCGACAGATATGCGATGAAGCGGGAGGTTGCAACGGAATTGTTAATCTTTATGGTTAACATGGTTGGTTTTTCCGTGGAGTATGTCCGATTTTAAACCGGGCGACAAACATAGAGAACTTGGAACCATCAATATATATATTGATAGGCCGATATAGTCTCACTATGATTATGTGTAAGTTAGCTCTACCCGGATTTTGCCCTTTTTTAGGCGAGTCCGATTTTTTTACGAAAAAAACCGCGAACACGCGGAAGAATGTAAACGAGAGATAACAGCACAATTTGCCCGCCAACTAACAAAAATATTAAGGAGGCGATGACAGTGGCAGTCAAAGAAAAAATCAGGATAAGAATTAAAGGTTATGAACATCAAATAGTAGATTTATCTGCTGCAAAAATTGTTCAAACAGCTAAGAGAACAGGAGCGAGAGTCTCAGGCCCCGTGCCGCTACCAACGGAGAAAGAGATAATCACAATCTTACGTGCGGTTCACAAATACAAGGACAGCCGTGAGCAATTCGAGCTACGTACTCACAAAAGACTTATCGACATTTTAAGACCAAGTAACAAAACAGTAGAAGCACTTACAGGTCTTGAGCTCCCCGCAGGCGTTGAGATAGAAATTAAATTATAAGGACAAGCCTGTTTTGATAGTAAATAACTCATAGGATTTAAGTGATTTAGATTACAATGTGTTATATATACTATTTAAATAGAAAATTTTAATAATTTTTTCTTTAAAATTCAACCTACCTAGACGGAGGGTCATGTTGGCAGAAAATAATTGCTTTTTTGTCAACCAATAACCTAAAGACGAAACCACATTCTTTTAATAGATAATTGGTGTAGTCGAACAAAAAGAAAGGATGCTCACAAATGAAAAAAGCAATCATCGGCAAGAAAATCGGTATGACACAGATTTTCGACGAAAAAGGCAAAGTTGTTCCCGTTACTGTTGTTGAGGCAGGACCTTGCGTCATTACTCAAATTAAAACAATGGAAAATGACGGTTACTGCGCAGTACAAGTAGGCTTTGGAGATCAAAAACCTCAAAGAATGTCAAAACCTCTTTTAGGTCACTTTAAAAAAGGTGATGTTGCTCCAAAATCAACACTAAAAGAATTCAGATTTGACGACATTAGCACTTACAATGTTGGCGACTTAATCAAAGCAGATGTCTTTGAAAACGGCGACAAAGTAGATGTAACAGGAACCAGCAAAGGTAAAGGTTACTCTGGTGTTATTAAAAGATGGAACTTCTCAAGACTTAAAGAGTCACATGGTACCGGCCCTGTTCACCGTCACGGTGGATCTAACGGTGCTAACTCAGACCCATCAAGAGTTTTCAAAGGACTCAAAATGGCTGGTCACTTAGGTGCTGAAAGAGTTACAATCCAAAACTTGATAGTCGTTAAAGTCGACGTAGAAAACAACCTTATAGCTATCAAAGGCGCTATTCCGGGTCCTAACGGCGGAAAAGTTGTTATTCGTGATAGCATTAAAGCATAAGGGAAGGAGGAAATATTATGCCAACAATCGCAGTTTTAGACATAAAAGGTAATGAGGTTGAGAAAATTGACCTTCAAGAAACCGTTTTCGGTGTAGAGCCGAATATCTCCGCTATGCACCTTATGGTAAGAAGCTACCTGGCTAATCAAAGACAAGGTACACAATCAGCTTTAACAAGAGCGGAAGTCAGAGGCGGAGGCAGAAAACCTTGGAGACAAAAAGGCACAGGACGTGCGAGACAAGGTTCAACCAGATCTCCTCAATGGACACACGGTGGTGTTGCTTTTGCACCGAAACCAAGAAGTTACAGCTTTGATGTAAATAAAAAAGTTAAAAGACTTGCAATGAAATCTGCTTTATCAAGTAAAGTTCAAGACAATCAAATGATCGTTTTAAACGAAGTTGTTATGGGCGAGTTCAAAACAAAAGCTATGGTGGAAATCCTCAAAAACATAGGTGCTAATTCAAAAACACTTATCGTTTTACCAGAGGTTGATAAAAAAATTATCAATTCCGCAAGAAATATTCCAGGAGTTAAAACAGCAGGCGTTAACACATTAAACGTATATGACATCTTAAACGCAGAGAAATTTGTTGTTCTTAAAGGTGCTCTTAGCAAGATTGAGGAGGTATATGCGTAATGACAGCTCAAGACATTATAATTCGTCCAATAATCACTGAAAAATCAATGGACGGAATTCTTAAAAAAGTATACACCTTTGAAGTAGCAAAAAATGCTACTAAAATTGATATCAAAAGAGCCGTTGAAGAGCTTTTTACAGTAAAAGTTAGCAAAGTTAACACACTACACGTAAGAGGACAATTTCGTCGTCAAGGACGTTCTGAAGGCTATACAAGAGCTTGGAAAAAAGCTGTTGTAACACTTAAAGAAGATAGCAAAACAATCGAGTTCTTCGACTCAATGGTATAATAATCTTTGGCTAAAGCTAAAGAGTTTGATATTAAATACCTTAATGGAACGAATGGGACAGCCATTAGTCCCGCAAAGCCAAATCAAGGAGAGTGAATAGAAGTGGCAATATATAATTATAAGCCGACGACAAATGCAAGAAGAAATATGTCGGTTACAGATTACAGCGGACTTTCTAAAAACGGCCCAGAAAAAAGCCTTTTAGTTGCGCTAAAAAAACATTCCGGTAGAAATAGCTACGGAAGAATCACAGTTCGTCACAGAGGTGGCGGAAACCGTAAAAAATATA
>CAYJBU010000100.1:0-10283 GCA_964368155.1 uncultured Eubacteriales bacterium
TTTGACAAGAAAATTCTTTAATACGACAACCCCTAGGCTTTAATTATACAATATATTTTGTATTTGTCAATAAATCATATAAAATAAAAAGTGCATGAGACTAAAATTAGTTTTTTGTAGAAAAAATTGGGTTATTCCTGCTTTATGTCTAAAAAAAACTTGTAAAATCACTTATATATGTAGTATAATTAATGTCAGTGATTTATAATACGAGAGGTTGATTTGTTGAAATCGAATAAACTGTCGCTTTACATAGTAATCTTAGTTGCTGTTGCAATGTTTTCAATGCTATTATACGCTCAAACTGAGTTTAAAAACAATAAAGCAAATACTACTATCGTGAGTTCTGTAAACGGAGTGTGGGATTTAACAGAAATCGATTTTAGTAATAGCATTGTGCATTTAGATGGCTATTACGAACATATCGAAGGAAGGATATTATCGCCCGAAGAGTTTGAAGAACTAGAGCACGAAGCGCAAATTGGTCATGCTGTAGACTATAATACTGGTAGAACTGCAAGATTTACCTTAAAAATGCCTGATAACGAAAAGTATATGATATACACTGTAGGTGATTATGCAAGGTCTGTTTTTGTTAATGGTGAGTTTTGTGACAGTGCAGGACAAGTTTCAGAAACAAAAGAGGGTTTTGAGGCGGGATACAAGCGAATTTCAATACAAGCACGACCCGTAGACAATCAGTTTGAATTAATAATCCAAGGCGGGAATTTTGTTCACCGAGAAGGTGGGAACTATGAAAATATCTATATTGGAAATCCTGATTTGCTTGAATGGTATCTCAGTTTCGATGTTATGATTGAAGTTATAACTGCAGGGGTTTTTGTTGCAATTTTCTTAATTTATTTCATTCTAGCAATTACTACAAAAAACTATGAAGTGAATCTTTATTTTGCGATATTGAGTTTCATTTGGTTTGTAAGACTTGGTCTTATTGGAAATAAATTTTTTTATGACATAATTTACGATTTGCAATGGATTGTAGCATTTAAAGCAGAATATGTTACATATATGCTTACGGTGTTTTTTTTGTGTAGAATTATGGCTTGCCAATTGACAAAACTACCATTCATTTGGGTATTGAAATTTCTCTCATATTTATCATTGTTCTTAGCTGTGATGTTTCTATTTTTAGATACAATTACGATGTCCCATTTTGTGCCATATGCAACATATATTTTTATTGTTATTATTTTCTATATAGTTTTTTTTATCGTTTACGGTTACATTTTTCAAAAACCTAGAATTAAGCCTTCTTTTTCAGATGCAATGGTTATCATTGGTATGCTAGTGTTGTTTGCTTGTGTAATAAATGACAGTCTTTATCATATAAACATCTATATTTTCAAAAACACTTTGACCGAAATGGGCATGATTGTCTTTGCTATTTTTGAAGCCATAGCTATCTTTTATGATAATGTAAATCAATTTGAACAAGTGAAAATGAACGAAGAAGAGAGTAGAATACGTGCAAACGAGCTCGAGCGTTTTATTAAAATGAAGTCACATTTCATTGGAATTGTAGCTCACGAAATTAAAACACCACTTTCGATAATAATGGGTTCGGCTGGGAACACTCTGGATATTATTTCTGAACAAGATAGTGATTTCACTAAAGAAATACATGAAAATCAGGTTTTAATTAAAGACACTGTATTGAAAGTTAATGAAACTGTTTTTGACCTATTAGACATGACTGCGCTCGAAACAGGAAGATTGAGCCTTACTCTTAATAAAGTGAAAGTATCCAATTTGATTAAAGAAGCGATTAGACACTATCAAAACCAATTCGATTTAGGAATGATAAAACTCATAACTGATTTAGATGAAAATTGTAGTGAGATAATTGGCGACGAAAAAAGGTTGTATCAAGTTTTGCTTAATCTACTTTCTAATGCTTGTCGCTACTCTGAGAATTCCACAATTTCCATTAAACTGTGGGAAAATGATGAAAGTCAGTTTATTTCTGTTATAGACGAAGGAGAAGGGATTTCAAAAGAAGTTTTAACAAAGCTGAAAAGTGACTATGTAGATGGTGGGCCTCATGGGTATCGCGGTGGAATTGGGATTTATGTGTGCAATCAGATTATACAGGCCCACGGAGGAACGCTTGATATTCAATCCGAATTAAACAAGGGGACTATTGTAACTATCAAATTATATAAAGATTAAATATCGGTAGCTTAAGATGATTATAAAGTTGATAAATTCATATTTTTATATACACTGGTGCATCTGTTGTTATTTTACTTTTGACACCTTAGTGTGCTTTTTACATTATCTTTATTTATAATTAAGGAGACTTATTTTTATGCAATCAACAGTAAAAACAATTCTAGTAGTTGAAGATGATACTAACCTATTACTATACAATGAAAAAAAACTGATAAGAGGCGGATATCAAGTTTATACTGCTCAAACCCTTGATCAAGCCAGAAAAGTTTTCATGCAACATGAAATTGATTTAATTGTATTGGATGTCATGTTGCCCGATGGCAGTGGAGTGGATTTTTGTTCTGAAGTTAAAGAGAAAAAAGATGTTATTGTTTTGTTTTTATCGGGAAAAGTGCAAATTGAAGATAAGATAACAGGGCTTAATAGCGGAGGAGATTATTATTTGGCTAAGCCGTACGATTTCGATGAATTGCTTGCAGTAGTTAAAAGTTTACTTAGACGATTGGGTGATTAAATTATTTCACAGTAAAAAAAGTAGATTTTTTGTCTGTAACAGCCTTATGTTCTCTTTTTTAGGTAAAATATCAGTATTCTTATAACTTTCTCTTGCATTTGATTTAGAGTTGTGATATAATAACTAAAGTGTATTATGGGTTAAACTGTTTTGGTTTAAATATACGATAAATTTTTTCGGAGGTGTAACATGGGCGTTGTTGAGATAATATTTGGAATAATATTAATGATTTTTGCAATTGTGTTAATTAGTGTTGTTTTATTGCAAGAAGGAAATCAAAAAAATCTTGGAGCAATTAGCGGAGGAGCAGATACTTTTCTTTCAAAGAATAAAGCAAGAACTGTTGATGCTTTGTTAGCAAAAGGTACTAAATTTGTTGCAATTGCATTTTTTGTAACGGTTATTGTAATAAATATCATTCTTCGTTTTGCAGTATAAAATTAAGTATTTAGTTTTATTAGGCGTTCGCTGATAGTTCGCAAAGGGGAAATCCCTACAAGTGAACAAATTAGGGGAACGCCTTTATTTTTTTAAGGAAAAAAATGATGGAAACAATTATTTACGCTTCAGATATTGAAGATTATTTTGATGCTTTTTCGTGTAAAATTATGAGCACTTTTGATTGTTATAAAAATATTCAAAATACTGCGCATTTTTGGAAATCGAGCATGACTTCTTACTGTTTGTGGGGAGATAATCTAACAATCAGTGGAGAGGCAAATAAAGAATTTGTAGATTTTATCAATCCAAAGACGGTGTTATGTAGTTTTGATAATTATAAAATTTTAGGATACAAACTATTAAATCACGGAGAAATAATGAGTAAGCAAGTTATTGGGGACAAATTGGATACTCCGATGATTTACTTTGAAAATTCAAAACAAGTATATTCCCTTTTTTCACAAAGGGAAATGATAGATGATTATGAAGCGTTTTATTTAGATTGTTCGTTAAAACTAAGAAATCGCAAGGCTGTTTTAAGCCAAATGTTTGATAATGATATTCTAGTTTCAGCAGTTTTGTGTCCTTATATCTGCGAGAATTCAGCTTTAATTACTGCAGTTTGTACAGAAGAAAACTTCGAAAAAAGAGGATACGCTAGGCTTGCTATGTTGCAGGCAGAGAAATACCTTTCAGGTAAAATAGTTTACCTATTTAAAGAATATAACAAAAATGAAGAGTTTTATAGTAAAATGAATTATGTTAAGTCAGGATTTTGGGCATTATGTGAAAAGTGATGTTTGAAACAAAGCTTTTTGCAAAATAATAGAGATTGAAGGGAATGTTAGTTTCTTGCACGAGTATTTTAATATAGACAAAAGAATATTGGAAAAAGCAGAAAAGGCACAGGAGATGTGCAACGACAGCTTTATAGTAATAGATAAAATAAGTAGATATAATCAGCAAAAAATGCAAGCTGCATTTCACAGTGCAGGGGTTAGTGAAAATCACTTTTATCCCACTACAGGATATGGTTACGGCGATAGAGGCAGAGATGTTCTTGATAAGGTTTTTGCTTACGCTATGGGAGCAGAAGACGCGCTAGTCAGGACAAATTTTGTTAGTGGAACTCACACTTTGACAGTTGCTCTGTTTGGATTGTTACGTCCAAATGATAAAATGATTTGCGTTACAGGCACTCCTTATGATACCTTGCTTGGCGTTATAGGTGAAACTAGAGAATGTGATGGTTCATTGAAAGATTATGGAATTCAATATAGTCAAATTGAGCTTCTAGACGATGGAGCAGTCGACTATACTGGAATTGAAAATATTGTTGATGACAGCTATAAAATGGTGTATATTCAGCGTTCAAGAGGCTATTCATTGAGGCCTAGTTTGAGAATTTGCGATATTGAAAAGATTGTAAAACTAGTTAGACAAAAAGCTCCTAACACCATTATTATGGTGGATAATTGCTATGGTGAATATGTTGAAACCAGAGAACCGTGCGAAATAGGTGCTGACATCATAGCTGGTTCATTAATTAAAAACCCGGGTGGTGGAATTGCACCAACAGGAGGATATATAGCGGGTAGAAAAGATTTGATTGAAAAATGTTCATATCGCTTAACAACTCCCGGTACCGGCAGAGAAGTGGGCTGTACACAAAATAATTTGCAGTTGTTTATGGGTGCGTTTAATGCGCCACATGTGACAGGAGAAGCTTTAAAAACTGCGATTTTTGCTGCTTCGTTATTTTCACTTCTCGGATACGAAGTAACTCCTTCTTATGATGAAAGCAGAGGAGACATAATTCAGTGCATAAAACTACAGACAAAAAATGCTCTTTGCGCTTTTTGCAGAGGAATTCAAAAAGGTGCACCAGTAGACTCGTTTGTTTCGCCAGAACCAGCACCAATGCCTGGCTACGAGAGTGAAGTGATTATGGCAGCTGGCTCGTTTCATTTGGGTGCTTCAATTGAATTGTCCGCAGATGCACCGCTTAGAGAGCCGTATGCAGTGTGGTTTCAAGGCGGCTTGAACTACAACAGCGGTAACTTAGGGATTTTACTAGCAGTGCAAAGTATGCTAGAAAGCGGAGAAATTAAACTGTAGGAAATGGAGTGAGTATATGAAAAAAACTTTAGGTATTTTAGGCGGTATCGGACCTATGAGTTCTGCCTATTTCTATAAATTAATTATCGAAAAAACTCCTGCGATAAAAGACCAAGACCATATAGATATTGTGATTTCAAGTAAAGCTTCAATACCCGACAGAACAGCTTTTATACTCGATAGATGCAAAGAAAATCCGTTACCAATAATGATTAGTGAAGCAAAAAAACTAGAGGCATTTGGGGCACAAGTCATAGCTATGCCATGTAACACTGCACATTATTTTTATGAAAAGATACAAGACGAACTTAATGTTCCTTTATTGAACATTGGTGAATTAGCTGTTAATGAGATTAAAAAGCGTGGTTTGGATTGTATCGGTTTGATGGCAACTTCAGGAACTGTGAAAGCTGGGATATATCAAGAGGCTTGTGCAAAACTTGATATAAAGTGCATTTTGCCAAAAAGTGAGCAACAAGAGATGATAATGGATATAATATATAATGAGATTAAAGCAAACAAAAAACCATCAGAAAGCAAGTTTTTTGATGTTGCTAATACGTTAAAAAAACAGGGTGCACAAGCAGTGATTTTAGCTTGTACAGAACTTTCGTTGATAAAAGAAAGTGGTATACTCGATGAAAGTTATATAGACGCACTTGAAATATTGGCATTAGCTTCAATTGAAGCATGCATATCCTGTTAATACCTGATAACACAATTGAGAGAAAGGCATGACCATAAAATGAAGAAAAAAATAATACCGATAATTGTACTACTTTTAATTTTGAATATAACTGCTTGTTCTTTAGTTCCTGAAAATGAAAGTAGTTTGGAGAGTTCAAGTACTGCAAGCACAGTTTCACAAGCAACTCCAACACCTGCGCCAACTCCAGATGTTTCTTCAACTGTGTCTCCGTCGCCAACTCCAGTAATTGAACCTGATGAAGGATTTCAAGGGCCTCAACTTCCTGAAATCGAGGGGAGCGAAGAGTTTGTAAAAGCATTTTCAGAAAATGAAATTGACTCGATGTACATAAGTGAAATTAGCGTTGCATCAAGCACAAATCAAATGGCAAATGTCACTTTGAATTATTCTATGGAATGGAAAGAAAAAGTTGAGAATTCGATTAATATATTGCTAGATAACCTTTCAGAAGATGATAAGACTCAAAAAGAAAGTGAGTTTAATGATTGGGAAAATGAGATTTCTCAAGAGATAAATGACATAAGAGAAGATGCAGGAGAGGGTAGCACTGCTTTGATTGAGGCAGAGTATCAAATAATGATTATATATAGGGCAAAAGCTGCTGAAATTCAAGCTGAAATTTTTGAAATTACAGGTGCTGTGAATTTTGAAGAACAAACTGCTCTAGGATAATAAAAAAACAGGGAATAGGCTTGTTATTATGATAGGTATAATCTACCATATCGGATAACAAAACTATTCCCTTTATTTATTTAGCAGAATTCAATAAATGGGTTCTTCCAAACAATTATTCTGATTTTTCACTATCAATCAAGTGCTGTAAATGTCCATATCCTTCTTCAGGCATGTCATCATAATGTATAAATTTTAAAGAAGCTCCGTTAATGCAATACCTCAATCCACCATCTTCTTGAGGACCATCATCGAATACATGACCTAAATGACTTTCTCCAATGCTGCTTTTTACTTCGGTTCTGTTCATAGAATATTTATTATCAGCATGTTCGGTTACAGAATCAGGAGTAATAGGCTTAGTAAAACTAGGCCACCCAGTGCCTGAATCGAATTTGTCAATAGATAAAAACAATGGCTCTCCGCTTACTATGTCAACATAAATTCCTGGGTCGTAGTTTGAGTTTAATTCACTCGAAAAAGGACTTTCGGTTCCACAATTTTGAGTGACATCAAATTGCAATGCTGTTAAGTTTTCTTTTAGTTCTTCGTCGCTTGGAACATCATATTCATCAATATAAATTGGAGCATCAACTAAACTCATGTCAATGTGACAATATCCATTGACGTTCTTTTGTAGATAGTCTTGGTGATAGTCTTCTGCTAAGTAGAAATTGTCTAGCATTTGCACTTCAACAACGATTTCTTCGTCGTAATCTTCTTTTAAACCTTCAATTTTTCTATTTATTACAGTTAAGTCCTCTTCGTCATCATAGTAAATACCAGAACGATATTGAGTTCCAACATCATTGCCTTGTTTATTTAGTGAGGTAGGGTCGACAACCATAAAAAACCTTTCAAGTAATTCTGCTAGTGATACTTGATTTGGGTCGTAAGTAACTTTCACAGTTTCTGCGTGACCTGTGCCTTCATAGATAACTTCCTTATAGGTAGGGTTTTCGGTGCTTCCGTTTGCATAACCAGAAATGGAATCATGAACTCCTGGTATACGTGACATGAATTCTTCCACGCCCCAAAAACAACCTCCTGCCAAATATATAGTTTTTAAATCGTCTTCATTTATCATAACATTCACATCCAATTTTTTTACATTATCTGCTTCGCTAACTGGGTCTTCATTTTCAACAGTACTTACAGGAGAGAAAATCATTACCCCTATTATGAACAACAAGGTTATAATTCCTATAAATACATAACTAATCTTACTACTAAACATCACGATACCTCCGTTTTCATTCAAGTTACCGCAATTATACTTTTTTCATTTCCTCACACAATAGTTTAAATAGATCTTTTGAATATGATTGGTTGCAACTAGAACAATTCAGTTGCAACCAATTTTTAAAATTTGCAATTAAAGTTCTAATTTCCATAGTCCATGCAAGTTACAATAAGCATAGACATCTAGAGGAGTGTCATCTACAAATACGAACTCTGTGCATGGGTCTTCCGAAATTTTCAATGATTTTCTTTGTCCGCCTTTTTCTGTAGCAACATAAACAAATCCGATATGGTGCTCTTCGGTCATTGGATGCAATACGCTACCTACACATACTTTGATTCCGATATCAGTTTTTTCAACACATGGAATGTGTTTTTCTGTTGCAGCCTCTTGTGTGTTTGGAATAATCTCTTCCATAGTTTCACCACAACAAACCATAGGAACGCTACCATCGTCTATAAGCCCCACTAAATTTTTACAGTGCTCACAGATGAAAAATCTTTGTGATTTTGACATGTTAATCTCTCCTTCATATATAATTGCTATTTTGTTTTGGTAATAGTAGTAATGATTATTATTACCTACTTATATTATATATCTACTGGTAATAAAAGTCAATACGAAAATAGTGTCGATTGTATAAAAAACGTGTACATTATTGATTGTTTTTGTTAATGATTGGTTAATTTTTAGTAAACACCACAAAACGAATAGTTGATATGTATATAATGTGAACAGGAAATTTATATTAGAAACAATTACATTTACTTAAAATTTAGTATTGACAAAAAAGTATATATAGTGTATAGTGTGTATATAGTAACATCACACTAAGGGGGAGAGAGTTGAAAATAATTGTATCGAATATGTCGGACACTCCTTTATATATTCAAATCAAAGAGCAAATCAAAGAGGCTATTTTTTCTGAAGAACTGTCACAAGGAGATTTGTTACCATCTATCAGAAATTTTGCTTCGGATATAAAAGTTAGTGTCTTGACAATTAGACGTGTATATGATGAATTGGAACAAGAGGGGTTTGTTGTAAGCCAAGTCGGTGTAGGGACTTTGGTGAAGTCAAAAAACTTAGAGTTACTAAGAGAGGCAAAAAGGCGAATTGTAGAAGAGAAAATGATAGATATGTTAAATTCTGCAAAGCAGTTATCTATCTCTAAAAATGAGTTATTGTCTATGATGGATATCCTTTATGACGAGTAGATAAGTACGGCTAAAGAATTGAGGAGGAAATTTATGACTAATTTTGTAAAAGTAAGAAATTTAAATAAGAGCTATAAAAAATTTTCATTAAAAAATGTTAGTTTTGATATACCAGAAGGGTGTATTGTTGGGTTTATAGGTGCAAATGGCTCGGGAAAAACTACTACTATTCGCTCGTTGTTGGGTTTGACAACAGGCCACAGTGGTGAAATTAAGTTTTTCGACAGAGATTTTAGTGGTAATGAAAAGATGATTAAGGACAAAATAGGAGTTGTTTTTGATGATGGTTGTTTTTACAATAATTTTACCATAGAGGAGATGAAAAATGTAATTGCACCAGCCTATTCAAAGTGGAGTGAAAGTGAATTTAATAATTATTTAAAAAAATTCTCTCTTGATTCTTCTACTAAAATATCTTCATTATCAAAAGGAATGCGGATGAAGTTTTCTTTGGCGCTTGCATTTTCTCACGATGCAGATTTGCTGATTATGGATGAACCAACAAGCGGACTTGACCCACTAGTGCGTAGTGAATTCTTGGATATTATGATTGATTACATGAAAAAAGAGAATAAATCAGTATTTTTTTCTACTCATATTACTTCTGATTTGGATAAGGTTGCAGATATGTTAATTCTTATTGATAACGGTGAAATCAAGTTTATTAGAGAAAAAGATGAGTTGATTGAATCACACAGGATTGTTAAAGGAGATAAAAATGTTTTAACAGAAGAATTAAAAAGTTTGCTTTTGAAGTATGAAGTGTCTGATTATGGATTTAAAGGAATTACTTCAAATTTTAGTGAATTTGTAAAGCTAGAGCAAAGTGTGATTGCCGAAAGACCGACAATTGAGGAAATAATGCTTTGTCATGTAAAATAAATTATATAGAAAAATTGGAGGGCTTATGTTTCATTTAATTAAAAAAGACTTGCTACTGGTGAGAGTTAAATTAATATTTATAGCGGTTATTAACTTTCTGATACCTGTGTTTATGTCATCTCAAGGGTTACAGGGAATTTCATTGTATGCTTTAATTAGCCAAGTGTTTTTCAGTATGTTTATAATATTTCAATCTATTTCAGTAGAGGAAGAGAAATGTCCGAAAGCGTTAGCAATACTGGGCATCCCCGAAAATTTTGTGTAAAAGCAAAGCTCCAAACAGCAAAACTATAT
>CAYJBU010000101.1:0-9351 GCA_964368155.1 uncultured Eubacteriales bacterium
GCATCAAAATGGACACGATAAAAAATCGGACTCTATAACTGTATATTTTTTAGGTTCAGTTGTACTAAAATTTATTTATGAAAGACTGAAATAAATAATTCAACTAACATATTACATTTTCCAGTAAATTTAAGTTTTATTATCAAAAGCAAAGTTAATTGCATGATTAACAGTATCTCTTCTTTTTGAAAGATTTGGATTGTATTTTTCAATTTGCAAAAACAACTTAATTAGGTCTTAAAGATATTATCATTATAGGAAGTCCCCTTCTATTTGTGTTATTAAGTTTCTAGTACAAATATTTTGTTTATATACAAATATATACGTCAAATCTATTTTAAAGTATCACTATATTGTTGTCAAGACGTTTGCTTCATATTAAAATCATTTACTAGATAATCAAATATATTTGTAATCACAAAAAATTTACGTAGTTAGTATTTGTGGATGTAATAAAACTTTTTTTACATAGAAGCTCCTAAAAATCAAACTGCTTATTGATAGATTTAAAAATCACAAAGTGAACAAACTCTATACAACTACATAGATAACTGTTTTTTTATGCTCGCAATATTGATTTGCCTCGTAAAGTTCGTTATCGCCCACGCAAAAAGAATTAGAAATCTTAAATATACAGTTGGTATTTCATCTTTCTAAACGAAGTTTCAATGCCCCAACGCAGTTGGTAAAGTTCGCATAATTCGCTAGGGGAAAAGGTTTTGTTTGGGAGATTGGTGATGACAGCTTCAAATTTTTGGATGTCGTCCTCGTTAATTTTAGGTATAGGAGAGAGAACAACACGCAAACGCATATTGTAAAAATCTTTGTCATTAAAGAAATCAAAGTTACATTGAGAAGAAAGAAATTTGTAAATTTTCCTATCATTTCGCACAACGTTCGTTCATATCCTTGTTTTTTTGAATAAATATATCGATAAAAGTATGCCCTATCAAATCATACAAAGCGTTCAAGTGCAGCTGATTAAATCTCTTTTTTTCTGCTGAATTTTTCACATAAGTTTCTGTGTCTTTTTCGTTTGCAGGTAACTTCAAACTCGAGCCGTCACAAGCGAGAACCTTGTAGCCCTTGAGGTTAGTTTTAATCTTTATGTGCTGGTTTAGCTCCTTGAAAATGTGTTCAAAAGCGTCTATTTTATTTTAGCAAACTGTTTACGAAACGCTGTAGTGCTCGGCATTTCGTTAGAATAATTCCAAAATTCGCATATTCCACCCCACGTACTTTCGCCCTTCATACAAAGAGCCATAAAGATGGTTTTTGTGAAATCCATCTTTCGGTCTCTCGTGAAATCTTTCTCTGGATTTAAAACAAATTTACATTTCTCCATATTTTTCACAATGTTTTCTAGAGTTTCCCTCTTTTTTTTTCGTAGCTAGCCATATTAAATCTCCATTAAAAATTAAATTCATTTAATTGGCTTCGCCGCATTTTTTGAGCATTTTGTCAAGTCTTTTTTTATAAACTTTCTGTTTTTTTCTATTTTTTCACCCTGTTTTATTGTTTTCGTCAACAACAAAAAGAACCAGTAGTTTTTTCTCTACTAGCTCCTTTTGCTCTTTTTTTCTTAAGTTCGTGGCATTGGCATGGAAACCTTTCCCTACAGTGGTTTGGTTACTATGATAAAAAATTCGTTGAATAAGAAAGCATCTTTCTTGAATTTTTAAGCTAAAGTTAACGCCATTGCTACCCAGCCGTTTTCTTCTCTTTTTTCAATGATTTTATAAGTTGGCGTAATCGCTTCGATTACGTCATTTTCTCTTGTGTCAATAATTCCGCTGACTATGTAAACAGAATTCTCGTACATGAATTTTGGAGCATCTTTTGAGAGCATGATGATTGCATCTGCTACAATGTTTGCTAGTAGTAAATTGAATTTTCCTGTTACCTTTTCGGTCAAGTTTCCGCAAATTCCCGTGAATTTATCTGCGACAGCATTGACTTCTACATTTTCCAAAGCTGTTTTAACTGCAAGAGGGTCAATGTCCACGCCAACTGCAGATTTTGCGCCGAGCAACAAAGAGGCAACAGAGAGAATTCCACTTCCACAGCCCATGTCTAGCACATCGTCGCCATCTTTTTGATATTTTTCTATCAACTCCATGCAAAGTCTGGTGGTTTCGTGAGTTCCAGTTCCAAATGCAAGACCTGGTTCAAGGTGCAAAACAGTTCTTCCGTCGCTGTCATATTCGTCTTCCCATGTAGGTCTGACCAACAATTTTTCGCCAACTGATAAAGGCTTGAAATACTTCTTCCAGTTGTTAATCCAGTCTTCTTTTAAGCAGTTTTTTGTGTCGATTTCGTGCTTTATCCCACAAGCTGTATATCTTTCAGTCAAAAATGCAATTGCTTCGAGTGGGTTGTCTTGCTGACTAATATAAATGTGAATTAATGCAGTTTCTCTGTTCTTAGCAAGCAAATCTTCGTCAATTAAATCAATATGAGCAATTTCCAAAGCTTCTACTTCTAAATTAGAGTAATCTTCAATATAAATACCATAGGGGACAATGACGTGCGCAATGTCAGATGCTGTGTCCACGTCCTTTGCAGGTATGCTTATAATTATTTCGGTCCATTGTGAGTCTATCATTTTGTGTTTTAGCCACTTTAGAATCATATAAATTCCTAATCTGTGACTTTCCTTTCTGTATGTTTAAAGTTTGGTGCAATGCACATGGAGTTTTGATTAGTTGCATTAAGTGAAAATTAAAGCATTGGGTGAGGGAGTGAAATGAAAATTTGCACATGCAACTTAGAAATTATTTTAATGTTTCTATTATATATTATTTTATTAGAATATACAAGTCAGATGTTTCTTATATTTGTTTTAAAACTGGTATGGATTACATGAGCTAGGCTAGCACAAAAAATTCATCTTGCAGAAAGGGTAGAACAACAGCATGACGAAGAAAAAATTTCTAATGCAAGGGACAATACTCACATTAATTGCTCTGTTTATGCGAAGCACTAATTTAATATATCGCTCTTATTTATCAGGGGAGATAGGCGCGCTGGGAATGGGGTTGTATCAACTTATATTTTCAGTGTTTATCTTGGCGATTACGCTTTCCACCTCTGGAATTAGCCTTGCAGTAACCAGATTGGTGAGTTCGTTAATTGCTAAAAACGAAAGAGCAAAAATCAGAAGTACAGTCTTTAAGTGCTTAGCATTTTGCCTAATGTTGAGTTTGGTTATCTCGTCGTTGTTTTTCTTTTGCGCAGACTATATTGCTGTCACATTTCTGAAAAACATCAATGCAGCACCAAGTTTGAGAATTTTGGGAATTGGATTGCCATTCATGTCTCTTTGCACTTGTGTAAAGGGTTATTTCCTTGCAGTAGACGAGGGAATAAGTTGCGCAATTGCTGAACTTTGTGAGCATGTTGTCACAATAGGCGGAGCATTTGTTATATTCACTTTGTTTCCCTTTGAGAACATTGAAACTGCTTGTATGTATGCGATGATTGCCTCGACTATTGGAGAAATTTGCTCATTCATCATTGACATGATTTCAATGAAATTTAGCTTGAAAAGGCACACTTCAAAGAAAAAAGAAAAAAGCAACGGAGTTGTAAAATCTCTTGCAAGAATTGCGCTTCCGTGCACTTTCAGCTCAGCTGCTCGCAGTTTGCTTTCCACTGCCGAAAACTTGTTAATTCCAATAAATTTGCAAAAAAATGGATTTACATACGCAGGAGCGATAAGCGAATATGGTAAGCTTCAAGGAATGGCACTGCCTATTTTATACTTTCCATCAGCTTTTATATGGCCGTTTGCTTCTTTGTTAATTCCAAAGATTTGCAAAGAGCGAGAAATGAAGCACAAAAAAGCGGTTGCCCACATAACAGAAAAGGCTGTAGGTACTGCAGTGAGTTTTGCAATAATAACATCAGGTGTGTTTTTTGTGTTTGCTGATTTGCTTGCAGAAGTTTTTTACAGCAATTCTGAAGTAAGTTTTTACATAAGAATATTAGCACCTTTAATTCCTTTGATGTACTTGGATATTGTTGTCGATTGCTTGTTAAAAGGTTTAGATCAACAGCTCAATTCAATGAAGTACAACATAATAGATTCATGTTTAAGAGTCGGGTTGATTGTCGCATTTATGAGTGTTTTTGGAATGAACAGCTACATTGTAATTCTGTTTGCAAGCATGATTTTCAATGCTTCTTTAAGTTTTGGAAAAGTGATTAAAGTCACTTCTATGAGTTTTTCATTCTTAAAAAAACTGTTGTATCAAATTCCGCTTATGCTTTTGAGTGTGGGAGTTGCAACTTTTATGCCACAAACAGAAAACCACAGCATACAGCTAGGAATTAGCATTGCTGTAAGCTATGGTATTTATGGTATTATCTGTTTTGTTTTTGAAAAAGATATTAAGCCCAGTAAACGTCCTTATTGATATCTTCAAAAATAATTGTGTTTTTCAAGAAAGAAATTGCTTTCTCAAGTCCCTCTTTTTGAGACATTAATGCATCTTCATGTTCAATTGAAACAACGCCTTCATAGCCGACTTCTTGCAGTGTGCTGAAAATGTTGCGCCAAACTTCTTCGCTGTGACCATAACCAACAGTTCTGAACAGCCAAGGTCTGCCTGAGAAATCCGAGAAAGATTTTGTGTCTAAACAACCGTTTTTAGCTGTGTTGTAAACATCAATTTTTGTATCTTTTGCATGGAAGTGATAAATCATTCCTTTTAACTCTCTGATTGCACAGCAAGGGTCAATGCCTTGCCAGAAAAGGTGTGAAGGGTCAAAGTTTGCGCCAACGCTGTCGCCAACTGCTTCGTTTAATTTAAGCATAGTTGGTGTGTTATAAACGCAAAATCCTGGGTGGATTTCTATAGCAACTCTAACACCGTGTTCTTTAGCAAATGCGCCCGCTTTTTTCCAATATGGGATTAAAACTTCATTCCATTGCCATTCTCTAACTTCTGCATGGTCGTTTGGCCAAGTTGCAACGCTCCAAGTAGGGTATTTAGCATTTTCGCTGTCACCTGGGCAACCAGAGAAAGTGATAACTGTTTTTACACCTAATTTTTCTGCAAGCAAAACTGCTGCTTCAAAATCTTTGTGGTCTTTTTCTGCAACTTCTTTGTTTGGGTGAACTGGATTTCCATGCACTGAAAGAGCAGAGATTTTTAATCCGTATTTTTCAACAGTAGATTTCAGTTTTTCAATACCGGCTGGGTCGTTAACAAGCTCAACTGCGTTGCAATGTGCTGTTCCAGGGCATCCGCCTGCACCTAGTTCAAGCTCTTGCACACCGAGCCCTTTTAAATATTCACAAGTACTCTCAAGAGTTTCGCCACCGAGGCAAACTGTCATTACGCCAAGTTTCATAGTATACATCCTTTCAGCAAATTGAGTAAAATCAATTGCTTCCTTATATTGTTTTGAACCGTGTGTTCATGAGGATATCATATCAAAGATTATTGCCTTTGTAAAGGCTTTGATTAAAATTTTATAGTAAATTTTATTTTATTTAATTAATTCACCATAGCAGTAGTCCTTGTCGCCGTTTCTTATCAATACTTCTTTGATTTTTCCACTTATATTCTCCGTACTCGAGCATATAACAGGTACATAAGTTGGGGAGTGTCCAATATAAACATTTTTCATTTTTTGTGTCTCAAACAGTACTTTTTGAACTGTGCCTTTTAAACCTTTGTGATAGTTTTCTTTTGATAAATCGGTGAGAGAAATCATCTTGCGACTTCGCTCTGCTTTGGTTTTGTTGTCAATTTGGTCTTCCATTTTGTCTGCAACAGTCCCACTTCTTCTTGAATAAGCGAAAACATGAGCGCCCGAGAATTCAATTTTCTCAACAAAAGCTAAGGTTTTAGAGAATTCCTCATCGGTTTCGCTTGGAAATCCAACCATGATATCGGTGGTAATCGCTGGATTGTCAAAATGCTTTCGAAGATTGTTTACAATGGTTTCGTATTCAAAAGTGTTGTAATGCCTGTTCATTCGTTTAAGAGTTTCATCGCATCCACTTTGCATGGATAAGTGAAATTGTGGACATAGCTTTTCCAGTTTCGAGAGTTTAATAATAAGTTCTTCGTCCAAAAGTTCAGGTTCAAGCGAGCCTAGTCTAACTCTTTGGATTTTTTCGTTATCACAGGCGAGTTTCACTGCATCGTATAAAGTTAGGTCTAAATCCTGACCGTAACACGAGAGGTTTATTCCTGTTAAAACTACTTCAAGAAAATCTTTTTGTGCTATCTTGTGAAGCTCATTTTCAAAATCTTCCAGTGGTTTAGACCTAACTCTTCCACGCGCAAAAGGAATTATGCAGTATGAGCAAAATCTGTTGCAGCCGTCTTGGATTTTAATATATGCACGAGTTCTCTCAGAAAAATCTTCAATCTCCATGCTCTCAAATTTTTCGTTGTTTTCGTGTTTTTCAATGTCTATTATACGTTGTTTATGCGATAAAAAACCTGTTATATGCCTTATTATATTGTTTCTGTTTTTTGTCCCCATAATTATGTCGGCTTCAGGCAACATTTCGGCTTTTTCGGGAAAAGCTTGTGCCATACAGCCGGTTAAAATAATAATAGCACTCTCGCTTGCTCTTCGTTCTTTGCGCAAAGTTTGCCTAACTTTTTGGTCGCCTGTTGCGGTGACTGTGCATGAATTTAGGATGAAAATATCGGGGGTTTCTCCGTCTTTGCAAACGCTAAAACCGTTCTTAATTAATATTGTGCTGAGTGCCTCAGACTCGTATCTGTTAACCTTACACCCTAAGGTAGTGATTTTAAATTTCAAGAAAAAGTATTCCTTTCAAAGAGTTTTAGTTAAATTTGGTAACAATTTTAACATATTTTCTGCTAGTTTTCAAGCAAATATATATTGAATATTTGTAAAAAATCTATTTTACTATTGAAATATAGTTGGCAATGTGTTATTATTAGAGCAAATTTATTTTAAGAGGTGATACAATCCACTATGGATGGACACAGTACGGGGTTAATTGTTCCCCTGACGTCTAGCATCGGAAGTTCTCAAGCAGTATCAGAGGTAACACAAAGCGCAGACCAAAACTTAACACTAATTGTATTTTTGGTTGTTTTGGTATTTTTATCAGCGTTTTTCTCTTCTTCAGAAACAGCTTTCCTTTCGTTTAACAGAGCAAGACTAAAAAACATGGCGCACGACGGAAACAAAAGAGCTAAGCTTGCACTAAAACTCGCAGATAATTATGATGAGATTTTATCGACTATTTTGGTCGGGAATAACATTGTTAATATCGCTACGGCGACACTTGCGACTGTTTTGTGTGTGCAAATTTGGCAAGACAACGGTCCGACAATTTCAACAGCACTCACCACGATAGTCGTTTTGATTTTCGGTGAGATTACTCCAAAAAGCCTTGCAAAGCAAAGCCCTGAACAATTCGCAATGGCGGTAGCTCCAATTATTAATATTTTAAACATTGTGTTTAAACCGTTAAACTTCTTGCTTTTAAAATTCAAATCGCTTATTGCAAAATTGGTGAAAATGGAAGACAGCGCAGGGATTACAGAAGACGAGCTTTTGACAATTGTAGACGAGGCAGAACAAGGCGGTGGGCTTGACGAAGAAAAAAGCGAGCTTATCAAAAATGCTATTGAATTTACAGACATGCAAGTTAGTGAAATCTTAACTCCGAGAATTGATGTTGAAGCAATCGACATTGAAGATTCGGTAGAAGAAATTGCGAAAATATTCAGAGAAACCGGTTTTTCAAGATTGCCAGTGTACAGAGATACCATTGACACAATTTTAGGTGTAATCAACGAAAAAGACTTCCATAACTATGTTGTGGGCACGGATAAAGGAATAGATACTATTCTGAAAACTGCTGAATTTATTCCGCCTTCAATGAAAATTTCAGATTTGCTGAAAGTTTTGCAAAGAAGAAAACTGCATTTTGCTGTTATTGTGGACGAACACGGAGGAACAGAGGGCATTGTTACAATGGAAGACATTCTAGAAGAACTCGTTGGTGAGATTTGGGATGAACATGACGAAGTGACAGATGCGATTGTGGACTTAGGAAACGGAAAGTTTATTGTTCCGACAGATAACGAACTTGATGATATGCTTGACATGTTTGAAGTGACACAAGAAACAGAAGCGACGACGATAAACGGTTGGGTCGTCGAGAATATAGATAAAATTCCTGCCGTTGGCGATAGTTTTGATTTAGATAATCTAACTGTGAGAGTTACAAAGGCGGAAAGCCAAAGAACTACAGAAATAATGATTGTGGTTAATTTTGAAAAAGTTAAAGATGAAGATGAAGATTAATAGAAAGTAAGTTCATTTGTTTTCTAATCTTTAAACTGATTTTAGACGGATAGCTTATGTGCTGTCCGTTTTTTTCATTTTTCTAAATTTTTTTCAGAAAAATGAAAGGATTTCCTCTACCGAGTCGTATTATAAGTGTAAAGGCAGAAGCCTAAATAAATTTTGGAGGATTTTCTTATGAAAAAAATTTTAACTTTAACCCTAGCTTCAGCGCTTATTCTTTCAATCGGTGCAGTTTCGGTATTTGCGTCAGGCAGAGGTCAAAATGCAAACTTTGTCGATGCTGATATTGACGGAGTTTGTGACAATTACGGAGCTTACACAAATTTTACAGATGACGATGGTGACGGAGTTTGTGACAATCTCGGAGCATACACAAATTTTATAGACGACGATGGTGATGGAGTTTGTGACAACGTTGGCATAGGTTTGGGTGGAAATCAAGGGAATGGAATGGGCAAAAATGGTGGTTATTTCGTTGATGAAAATGGCGATGGAGTAAATGACAATATCGGTAGTGGCAACGGAGGATTTTATGCAGATGCTGATGGTGACGGCGAATGTGATAACATAGGTACAAGCGCAGGCAGAGGAAATGGCGCAAGCACAGGAAATGGTATAGGAAAAGGCGGACAAGGTCAAGGTATGGGTCAAGGTAAAGGAAGAAATAGGTAATTAGGAGAGCTATATGAGAAGTGAGCGGGACTTAAAAGAGGTTATTGATAAGCATGCAGACACTGTCAAACGTATCTGCGTAGTTTATCTCAAAAACTCTGCGGACACAGAGGATATATTCCAAAATGTATTTATGAAATACTATAAAAGTTCTGCTTGCTTTGAAAATTCTGAGCACGAAAAAGCATGGTTAATTCGTATTACCATTAATGAATGTAAAGATTTGTTGAAAAATTTTTACAGAAAAAACACCGTGCCTATTGAGGAATTTACACCACTTCAAACCGAAACAAATTTCGGTGAAAACTCTTATGTCAGAGAAGCTGTGTTAAAACTTCCCGAAAAGTATAAAACAGTGATTTA
>CAYJBU010000101.1:9361-10264 GCA_964368155.1 uncultured Eubacteriales bacterium
TATCTGCATTATTTTGAGGGGTATTCTGCTGTAGACATCAGTAAAATACTTTCGAAAAAGGTAAATACAATCTACACCTTGCTTTCTCGTGCAAGAGAGTTACTAAAAAAAGATTTAGGAGGATATGAGCATGAATGATAAAATCAAAAACGCTTTTCATGGAATTCATGCTGATGAAAGCCTAAAAAAGCTAACCTTTGATAAAATAATCTCAAAACAGAGCAAAAAAATACCGATGGGAATTAAACTTGCGCCTGTATTAGCTGTTTTCGTAGTTTTTCTCTTTGGATATTTATACTTCACTCCCGTGTCGCACATCAGTATAGATATTAATCCGTCTATCGAGCTTTCTGTAAACAGATTTGACAGAGTTATTGGCGTAGCTGCTAATAACGAAGATGCAAGGGTTATCGTAAACTCAATAAGCCTTAATAATTTAAGCTATACACAAGCCTTGGAAAAACTTGACAGTTCAGATGTTTTCAGTGAATATGGGGATATTTATACCGAAATCACTGTAGTTTCTTCAAGTGATGCTCACAGCGAGCAGATTATTGAAAACATTTCAAATTGCTCTTTTTATGGCGAAAATGTTCAGTGTTTTTCAGGAAACCTAGACCTTAAAAACGAAGCTGAAGAACAAGAAATGTCTTTTGGAAAATACAGGGCATATTTGGAACTATTAGAAATTGACGGAACGGTTGATATAAATGAAATTCGAAAGTTACCAATGCGAGTTATCCGAGATATGATTGAAAACAATGGTGAACTTGATGAAAATTTACTTCCTAATGGCAATGGCCAAGGATTAGGAAATGGAAACCAAAGTGGTGATGGTCAAGGTTTAGGAAATGGAAACCAAAGTGGTGATGGTCAAGGATTAGGAAACGGAAACCAAAGTGG
>CAYJBU010000102.1:0-10145 GCA_964368155.1 uncultured Eubacteriales bacterium
CTTTTTTTAGCGTGATAAAGCCATTTTCAAGTTGTTCAGCAGGCATTAATTAAATAGAAATATACACACTTAGTTCGGTAATAAAGTGTTTAATAGCACTTGTCATTTTCTACTGTAAGTGACAAGTGCTTTTTATGCCGATTAAAACGGTCGGTAAATGTTTAGCAAGAAATGGAGTAAATAATGGATAGAATAATAAGATGTATTACGCATGATGGAAGCGTGATGATTTCAGCAATAGACAGCACACAAACAGTGTTAGTAGGTCAAAAAGTTCATGGAATGTCCGAACTAGCCGCTGCTGCGTTTGGCAGAACTCTGACAGGCGCATTGTTTATGGGTGCGATGATGAAATCGGAAAGGGGCAGTGTCACTATAAAATTTGCTGGAGGAGGCCCTCTTGGAACAATAGTCGCAATTGCAGATAGCAAAGGAAATGCGCGAGGTTACGTTCAAAATCATTCAGTCAGATTGCCACTTAGAAGCGATAATAAACTTGACGTTGGAAGAGCAGTTGGAAAAGACGGACAAATGTGCGTGATTAAAGATTTTGGGCAAGGCGAGCCGTATATTGGGCAAATTGAGTTAGTCAGTGGTGAAATAGCTGAAGATATCACAAATTATTATGCAGTGAGCGAGCAAATTCCAACAGTATGTGCATTGGGTGTGCTGACAGACAAAGAAACCCATGATGTGATGCTTGCAGGAGGCCTTTTAATTCAAGTTTTACCGGGAGCGTATGAAAGTGACATAGATAAACTAGAAAACGATTTGAAAGATTTGGAAAGCATGACTACTATGCTTGCAAAAGGAATGAGCCTTGAAGAGATATGCAGTGCTGTTTTGAAGAGTTTTGAAGTTGACAAACTAGATGAAACACCCGTTCATTATGCGTGCACTTGTAGTAAAGAAAAATATGCTGCAGGGCTTATAACACTAGGCGCAACTGAACTAAAAACACTTCCACTACAAGAGGGAAAAGTTGAAACTGTGTGTCCTTACTGTTGTAAAAAATATTATTTTACACCTGAAGATATAGATAGATTGATAGAAAGAATTAAGTAGTAATAGAAAATTTGGAGTGAGTAGATGATGAAAAAAGGGAAAAAGAAAAAAAGCAATGTATTGAAAAATATAGTTCCAATGATGATTGGGGCAGCACTTGGTATAGTTGTTTTTATCGGATTAGAAACAATTGAAAGCAGTGGAAATGATTATGGAGAGATGAATCCGATTGTTGTCGGAATAGTGGCAATGATTTCAACTTTGATTAGTATTGTTTTGCATATCATAATTCACGAGGGTGGACATTTGATTTGCGGTCTTCTCAGTGGATACAAATTTTCTTCTTTTAGAGTTTTTAATTTGATGGTAAAAAAAGAAGATTCTAAGCTGATATTTAAAAATTATACATTACCTGGAACTGGTGGGCAATGCTTGATGGAACCTCCAAAAATTTACGACACTAACATTCCATATAAACTGTATAATTTTGGTGGGGTATTGTTTAATTTAATTTTTTCTGCAATAACATTAATTGCGACTCTGGTGTTCGTTCGTGATTTTTATGTTACTACAGGACTTTTAGTGTTTTGTCTAATTGGTATAGTGTTGGGTTTGAGCAACGCAATTCCCATGAAAATGGGAGGTTTACCAAATGATGGAAAAAACATTATGTATATCGGGAAGTCCAAAGAAAGCCACTATGCATTGTGGGTACAGTTAAAATATGCGACTGCTCAAGCGAACAATGTAAGAATTCAAGATATGCCTGTGGAATGGTTTGAGTATCCCAAAAAGGTTGAGAATGAGTTGGATATTACTTTGTTGCTGTTTATTGCTGAAAGGCATATTGCCTTTAGTGAGTTTGAAAAAGCAAAAGAAATTCATGAAAAAGTTTGTGAATTGTGCAAAGATGGGTCGCTGTTTAAGACGAATGCACTGATGGAGTTAATGTTTTTTTCTATTATTGAGGGTAAAAGCAAAGAAGAAGTGGACGAGTTTTTCACAGATGAGGTGAAGGCTTATTTCAAAGCAGCGAATTGTATTCCAACTACTCACAGAATAATGCTTGCATACTCGCTATTGACAAATGATGAAAAACAAGCGGAAGAAAGTTTGATGAAATTCAATAAATCTATAACGACTTTTCCGTATTTGGGTGTGGTCGAGGTGGAGAACGCTTTGGTGAATTTAATTCCCCAAAAGCCAAAGGTCGCATAAATTGCGTGCAGCTAAATTAGTAAGACAGGTTACTTAGGCGACAGACTAGAAGAAAGACTAAATTTGTTCGGCGAAGATGACAAGGCACTAGGATAATTTAATAAAGAAAGGTGAAGTCACGGGCGACAGACTAGAAGAAAGATTAAATTTGTTCGGCAAGAGTGACGCAGTCATATGATATATTTTAATTGTGATTACACGGAGGGTGCACACCCAAATATAATAAATAAAATAGTAGAAACTAACATGGAGCAAAGCATAGGTTATGGTGAAGACGAGTACAGCGCAAAAGCTAAAGAATTGATTAAAACCGCATGCGGAGTCGAAAATATAGATATACATTTTTTAGTCGGTGGAACACAGTGCAATGCAACGTTTATTGCTGCTGCGTTGAGACCGCATCAGGGAGTGATAAGCGCTGTTTCGGGTCATATTAATCAACACGAAGCAGGAGCGATTGAAGCTACTGGTCATAAAGTTATTGCTATTGACAGCAACAGTGACGGAAAGCTGAATGCAAAGCAAATTGAAGAGTGCTATACTCTGCATGTAAATGACACAGCGATGGAGCATATTGTTCAACCAAAACTGGTTTACATTTCAAATTCCACAGAAAACGGTAGTGTTTACACAAGAAAAGAGTTACAAGAAATCAGCGAAGTTTGCAAAAAAAACAATTTATTATTGTATCTTGACGGAGCAAGACTTGGCTATGCTTTTGCAAGTCCGAAATCAGATATAACATTAAAGGATTTGTGTGAGTTGTGTGATGCGTTTTACATTGGTGGAACAAAATGTGGCGCTTTGTTTGGTGAAGCTTTGATAATTGTAAAAGAGGAACTAAAAACTGATTTTAGATACATCCAAAAACAAAAGTGTGCAATGCTGGCAAAAGGAAGATTGTTAGGCGTACAATTTGCTGAACTTTTTACAGATAACCTGTATTTCAACATAACAAAAAAAGCGGTTGAACAGGCAATTTACATTTCGAAAGAGTTGACTGCACTGGGTATAGAGTTCTACAGCGAGAGTCAAAGCAATCAAATTTTCCCAATATTACATGATGATGTAATCGATAAAATTGAAAGCAAATATGTGCTTGAACATTGGGGAAGATATAACGAAAATCATAAAATAATGAGAATTTGTACATCATGGGCAACAAAAGACGAAAATGTTGAATTATTACTAAAAGATATTCGTGATTTGTTGGTTTAATTTCGTAAAAAATATTTACATGAATATAAAAAAATGATATACTGTAAAAACTAAAACTATTTTTAGATAAAGGATGGATAGCGAATAAATAATATGCGAATTTAGGGGGTTTTACAAATTTGCATATTATTAAAATTTCTAGAACATTGCACATTATAGTGAACAAGAGTTTTACGACGCAGAAAGGAATGAGCATTAAGATGAAAGAAAAACAAAGAAAGTTATTTATCAGAATAGTTGCGATTGCCATTGCAGCAATGTTGGTTTTATCGCTGTTTTCAATATTATTTTTAAGTTAGAATATTGCTCCACCAACCAAACGAGGACAATTTTTTGTAATTATTGTCCAGTGTTTATTTTCGGGGAAAATAGCTAATGACAATTTGTGAAGGGATTTTTTTGAATGAATAAAAATTATTATATTACTACTGCGATAGCGTATACAAGTGGAAAACCTCATATCGGAAACACATATGAGATTGTTTTGGCTGATAGTATCGCAAGGTTTAAAAGACAGCAAGGTTACAATGTTTTCTTTCAAACTGGAACGGACGAACATGGACAAAAAAACGAGGAAAAAGCCAAAGAAAAAGGCGTTTCTCCTCAACTTTACGTTGATGAAATTGCTGGGATAATCAAAGATAACTGGGACGTTGTGAACACATCATATGATAAATTTATCAGAACAACTGATGATTATCATAAAAAAGGAGTACAAGAAATTTTCAAAAAACTCTATGACCAAGGTGATATTTATAAAGGACATTACGAGGGATTATATTGCACTCCATGCGAATCTTTTTTCACTGAAAGCCAGTTAAAAGACGGAAAATGCCCAGATTGTGAGAGAGAAGTTAAACCTGCGAAAGAAGAGGCATATTTCTTTAAAATGAGTAAATATGCGGATAGATTGATTAAACATATCAACGACCACCCTGAGTTTATTCAGCCTGTGTCGCGTAAAAATGAAATGATGAATAATTTCCTTTTACCGGGATTGCAAGACCTTTGCGTTTCAAGAACAACATTTTCATGGGGAATTCCTTTGAGTTTTGACCCAAAACACGTTACATACGTGTGGCTTGATGCGCTTACAAATTACATCACTGGGTTAGGCTACAATTGCGGTGGTGAAAGTGGTGAGCTCTACAATGAATTCTGGCCTGCTGACTTGCATTTGATTGGCAAGGATATAGTTAGATTTCACACACTTTACTGGCCGATTTTTTTGATGGCTTTAGATATTCCATTGCCAAAACAGATTTTTGGACATCCTTGGCTTTTACAAGATGGCGGAAAAATGAGCAAATCAAAGGGCAATGTGATTTACGCAGATGACCTTTGTGAGTTGTACGGTGTTGATGCAACAAGATATTTTGTTTTGCATGAAATGCCTTTTGACAACGACGGAAGTATCACATGGGATTTGATGACAGAGAGAACAAATTCTGATTTGGCAAACACACTTGGAAATCTAGTGAACAGAACAGTGTCAATGTGCAATAAATATTTTGACGGAATTGTAACTAACTCGGGTGCAAAAACCGAATTTGACGAAGATTTGATTGCTGTTTGCACAGGCGCACAAGAAAAAGTTGTTGTAAAAATGGAGCAACTTCGTGTTAGTGATGCTATTTCTGAGATATTTGCAGTTTTTAAAAGATGTAATAAATATATAGACGAAACAATGCCGTGGACCTTGATTAAAGAAGAGGAAAATCACGCTAAACTCCAAAATGTATTATACAATTTGCTTGAAGGAATATATATTGGCACAACATTGCTTAAAGCATTTTTGCCTGAAACTTGCGATAAAATTTTAGAGCAAATCAACGCAAAAGAAAGAAGTTTTGATAGCTTAGCTGAATTTGGCGCATATGAAAGCGGAACAAAAGTTACAGAAACTCCAACTATTTTATTCCAAAGAATTGATGCCAAAGAAATGGAAGAAAAGATTTCTGCTCAAATGGCAAAATACGAAACTGCAGAAGTAGCAGACGAAGAAGAGGAAGTAATTGTACCTGAAATCAGCATTGATGACTTTTTCAAAGTGCAGATTAAAGTAGGCAGTGTAGTAGCTTGTGAAAAAGTTAAAAAATCGAAAAAACTTTTGAAATTTACTATAAATGACGGAAAAAGTGATAGAACGATAGTTTCGGGAATAGCTCAATGGTATAATCCGGATGATTTAATAGGTAAGAAAATTCTTTTTGTTGCTAACTTAAAAACTGTTAAATTATGTGGAATTGAAAGCCAAGGAATGATTTTATCTTCAGAAACAACAGATGGAACAGTTAGTGTTGTTTTTGCAGACGACCACGGAACAGGAGCGGTGCTTAGATGATTTTTGATTCTCATGCACACTATGATGATAAACAATTTGACGACGATAGAGAGAGCCTTTTAGGCTCTCTTCTGCCGAATAATGGAGTTGTAGGTGTTATTAACTGTGCGTCGACCTATGAAAGTATTGACTTGACACTTGATATATGCGATAGATATGATATTGTATATGGCAGTGTGGGAATTCACCCTCAATGTGCTGGTGAGTTGCCAAATGACTATCTTAAAAAGATTGAAAATTCATGTAAAAATAAGAAAATTGTTGCTATTGGCGAAATCGGCCTTGATTATTATTATGAAGATATGTGCGACAAAACTGTTCAAAAAAAAGTTTTTCTGGAGCAGGTGGAGCTTGCAAAAGCGCTCTCTTTGCCAATCATCGTACATGATAGAGATTCACATCAGGATGTTATGAATATATTGAAATCTGCAAATGCAAGAGGGGTAATCCACTGTTTTTCGGGGTCAAAAGAAATGGCTTTAGAGGCTGTTAAATTAGGGTATTATATCGGGTTAGGTGGAGTTGTTACATTCAAAAACGCAAAACACAGCGTGGAAGTCGCTAGGGCTGTTCCTATGGAAAGAATTTTGCTTGAAACTGATGCGCCATATCTTTCGCCTGTCCCATTTAGAGGGAAGAGAAATAATTCTACTTATATCTCGTATATAGCAGAAAAAATTGCAGAAATTAAAAAAATAGAGGCAAGCGAAGTTTTGGAGACTTCAAGAAATAATGTGAAAAATTTGTTTGGAATATAAAAATTAACATAATATTATTGCATTGAACTTTTTATTGTGTTATACTAATAGAAGTACGCAAAATTGGAAAATTTTTTGCAGGAAAGGTTAGAGATATATGGGTTTTTTAAAAGCCATTTTTGGTAATTACAGCACAAAAGAATTAAAAAGGATTGATCCTTTAGTAGATAAAATAATTGCACTTCGTCCTAAGTATGAGAAAATGAAGGATGAAGAGTTAAAAAATCAAACAGAGTTGCTAAAAGCACGTTTGGAAAAAGGCGAAACACTTGATGACATTATGGTTGATGCGTTTGCAGTGTGTTCAGAAGCTGCTTGGCGTGTGTTGGGTGAAAGACCTTTTAGAGTTCAGCTTCAAGGTGGTATTGTTTTACATCAAGGTAGAATAGCAGAGATGAAAACAGGTGAGGGAAAAACTCTTACTTCAACTTTGCCTGCATATTTAAATGCACTTAAAGGCGATGGGGTTCACATAGTTACAGTTAACGAATATCTTGCAAAAGTCGCTACTGATTTGAATGGTAAGATTTATCGTTTCTTAGGTTTGACAGTTGGAACAATTTGTAATTCAATGGATAAAAATGCAAGAAGAGCTGCATATAATTGCGATATTACCCATGCGACAAATAACGAGCTTGGGTTTGATTTCTTGCGTGACAACATGGTTACTTACAAACAAAATAAAGTTCAAAGAGGACACAGCTTTGCTATTGTTGACGAGGTTGACTCAATCTTAATTGACGAAGCGAGAACGCCACTTATTATCTCTGGTCAAGGAGAAAAATCTTCTGAGCTTTATGCAAGAGCGAATGCGTTTGCAAAGACACTGAAAAGTGTTTCGGTTGCTGAAACTAATGACAAAGAGGACCAAGACGAGGTATTTAATGAATATGATTATGTTGTAAACGAAAAATCTAAAACTGCAACACTCACAAATAAAGGAGTTAAAAAAGCAGAACAATTTTTCGGACTTGAAAACCTAACTGATCCTGATAATATCACAATTCAACATCATGTAAACCAAGCGATAAAAGCTTATGGTACGATGAAAAGAGATATCAGCTATGTTGTAAAAGAAGGCGAAGTTGTTATTGTTGACGAATTTACCGGTCGTTTGATGTACGGTAGACGCTATAACGAGGGATTGCATCAGGCTATTGAAGCGAAAGAAAATGTAAGGGTTGCGCACGAAAGCAAGACACTTGCTACAATAACTTTCCAAAATTACTTCAGACTTTACAAAAAGCTTGCAGGTATGACTGGTACTGCGCTTACAGAAGAGGCAGAATTTGGCGAGATTTACAAACTTGACGTAGTTGAAGTTCCCACAAATAAGCCAATGATTAGAGAAGATTGTGCTGACGTGGTTTTTAAAACAGAAAATGGAAAATATACTGCAGTTATTGAGGATATTGAAGAGCACTACAAAAAAGGGCAACCTGTTTTGGTAGGTACTATTTCTATCGAAAAATCAGAATATTTAAGTAAACTTCTTAAGAAAAAAGGAGTTCCTCATGTTGTTCTTAATGCGAAATTCCATGATAAAGAAGCTGAAATAGTTGCGCAAGCAGGTAAAAAAGGTGCTGTTACTATCGCAACTAATATGGCTGGTCGTGGTACTGACATTAAACTCGGTGGTAATGCTGATTTCATGGCAAATGCTGATTTGAGAAAAATGGGAATGGCTGAAGATCTTATTGAAGAGGCTAATGGTTTCGCTGACACTCAAGATGAAGAAATCTTGGAGGCAAGAAAAACTTTCACAGAAATTCGTGCAAAATATAAAGAAAGCATTGATAAAGATGCAGTTGAAGTTTTAGCTTTGGGTGGACTATATGTTATAGGAACAGAAAGACATGAATCAAGGCGTATTGACAATCAGTTAAGAGGTCGTTCAGGCCGTCAAGGAGACCCTGGTAAAAGCCGTTTCTATTTATCGCTTGAAGATGATTTGATGAGACTTTTCGGTGGCGAAAAAATGCAAAATGTCATGAATTTCTTAAAAGTTGATGAAAACATGCCGATTGAGGCGGGAATGATTTCAAATACAATTGAGAATTCTCAGAAAAAAGTTGAAGGAAGAAACTTTGCCATTAGAAAAAATGTTCTTCAATATGATGATGTCATGAATCGTCAACGTGAATTGATTTATGAACAAAGAAATAAAGTTCTTGATGGTGAAAATGTGCGTGAGCAAATTGTGAAAATGCTCAACGACGAAATTGACGCAGGCGTTGATTTGTATATGCCTAAAGACGTTGTAGCAGATGATTGGGATTTAAGAAGCCTTAGAGATCGCTATATTGGTTGGTTGGTTACTGCAAAAGAGTTCGATTTAACAAAAGAGGATATTGACACCCTTAAACCTGATGAAGTTAAAAATCGACTCAAAGATCGTGCTGAGAAGATATATAACTCTAAAGAAAAAGAGTATGGTAGCACTGTCATGCGTGAAGTGGAGCGCATGGTTCTACTGAAAAACGTTGACTTGAGATGGATGGATCATATTGATGCTATGGATGAGTTGAAAAACGGTATTCGACTAAGAGCATATGGCCAAAAAGATCCTGTTGTTGAATATAGAAACGAAGGTTTTGATATGTTCGACCACATGATTATTGAAATTCGCGAAAGTACTGCAAAAATGATGCTTACAGTTAAGCTTAACACTCCTGATGCTCCAAAGCGTGAGCAAGTAGGAAAAGAAACAGTTGCAAGAGGAGCGTCTGACGGAACTGTTCAAAGAAAACCAATTGTAAATAAAGTTAAAAAAATTGGACGTAATGATCCATGCCCATGCGGAAGCGGGAAGAAGTACAAAAAGTGTTGCGGACAAGACGAATAAGGAGAGTGCTTATGAGTATTAGAAAAATACCTAAGGTAATCTTTTCGGTAGTGCTGATGGTGTGTATGTTCACTGCTTGCACTACTGTCCGTGAACTAGAACTTGATGTGACGGGATATATTGATGCATTGCTTCTAAGCACATATGATGGTGTGCACGAAAATTATATTGCTTTTTCTGGTGTAACTGATCAAGAAGCAGAGTATAATCACGAAATTTGTGCTGAAAATGCTGCTTTTAAATTCTTTGAAGAGCATAAATTGAATCCAGATGAAGCCCAAATTGAGAGATTGAAGCAAGTTTTTTTCGCAGCATATGCACTAGCTGAGTATTCGGTTGGAGAAAAGACAGAAACAGAAAATGGTTATGTTGTGAATGTGACTTATTCACCGTTTTTGTCAATAAGCAATTTAAGTGCGCAAGTTACTGAGATTAGGGATAACTCTCAACTTGAAATGTTTGATGAGGGCGCAACTTATATTGATGATATAATTCAACTGTGTGAGGATGCAGTTAATGGTAGTGTAGAGCATGGGGAAGAAGAAATTTTGAGTGTTGATATTATTCTAAATGAAGAAAAAGAATATTTGTTAAATCTTCAGTTATTACAAACACTAGACTCCTTGATTATGCCCATTGCTTAATTGTTTCGCGTTAATGTAAGTGTTATTTTTATTAATTAATACCTTCGATTTTCGCCAAAGGCGAAAATACAGCAGAAAGTATCAAGATAAGCCGTAAAATTTGCTCTGTGAGC
>CAYJBU010000103.1:0-10136 GCA_964368155.1 uncultured Eubacteriales bacterium
ATATACGATTTGCTTCATATCCAAACGAAAAAGCTAATTTTGGTTCGTTGATCTGTGATAATATCTGCTATGACAGCGGAGACGAAGTGAAAATATTCGGCAGTGGGTATCTTGTTTCACCTGAAGCTACATTGCCACATAACTGTAAAATCAAAAACAATTTATATTTTTGCGAAAATAATAATGCAGAAATTGAAGCTCACTTTGATGAATATAGAATCAAAGGTCTTGAAAATGGAAGTGATAATTTAAATCCTTGTTTTAAAGACATAGAGAATGGCGAGTTTTTGTTGTTAGAAAATTCTCCTGCGTTAAAAATGGGGATTAAACAAATCGACTACAAAGATATTGGGCTTGTTGAAGATTATCCAATAACACTTCTCTCAAAAGAGTATAATGGTGATATTGAAGATGATTATTCAAGAGGAAAAGATGAAAGTAAGGCTCAGTACAACTGGTGGTAAGATTGAGAACTTGATTAAATTGAAGCATACTATATAATATATTACTCAGTGCAATAGATGAGGCTGTCACAAATGGTAAAATCATTTGCGTCAGCCCCTCTATTTGTATTATATTGGCTTGTGTTTGAAATCAATTAAATTTCAAGCAAGAATGGGTCTCCTGTAAAATCTAGATAAGCCTTGAGTTTTTTATCATACACTGAAGATTGATTTGAAAAAAGAGTAGTCGGATTTAACTGATAAGGGTCAGCAATATTGTCATAAAGAAGCCTTGTTTGTGGTTCTCCTGGTACAGTTCCGTTGTTGACAACATAAGTCAATTCTTTAGTTCTAATCCCTCGCCAGCCAAAACACTTGCTGTTTAACCCTTTCGAGTCATAGTTATTAACCATTGCAGGCATACCGGGGAACATACAGATAAATGCTGAATCAGGCTCGTTTAGCATGGTCTCCCCACGAAGAATTGAAGCAAAGCTGATGCCTTGAACAGTTTCGGGAATATCAACATCAAGGAAATCTAAAATAGTAGGCATATGGTCGATGCTACCAATTGGTAAATCTGATTTACCTCCTTTTATTCCAGCTCCACCAATGTATAGGGGGATTAGTGCAGATTCGTCATACCAGTTGTTTTTGTCAAAAATTCTGTGTGAACCAAGATTGTTTCCGTGGTCAGAAGATAGAATGACTAGTGTGTTATCATACAAATCGTTTTCTTTTAAAAATTTGATTATTTTTCCAAAATTATCGTCTACGCCCTCGACAGCTGCAAAGTATTTACGCAAGTCCTTTTTAAATTTTTCATCATTCCTCAAATCACGAGGAACGTTTTCTCTAAATTCAATCTCTAAATCTTTGTATTTGTCATAGTATTTATCAGGAACTGGGTCGTAAGGTGGATGAGGTGGATTCCACGAAACAAACAAAGAAAAAGGCTTGTCTTTTTCAGCATTTTTCATGTAGTCAATAGCTATCTCAGTTTCTAACTCAACGGACCATTTGTTCTCATGAACAATTTTTTCGCCATTGTCATCATAGTAATATGGGTTCATGTGCCTGTCCATTGCTCCGTATGAATACCAAAAATCAAAATGATGTCGTCTTTCACCCGGTGGAGTAAAAGCATCCCAACCACCCGTAGAACGCCCTTTGTTCCCTTTGAAATTGTTGTCTGATGCATCTAAATGATATTTTCCGATGTATCCGTTTTGATATCCATTTGCGAATAAAACGTCAGAAATCGTAGTTTCTTGAGCTTTTAGAGTTAAAATTTCTGATAAACCTGTTTTGCAGTTTGTCCACATCCCACAGTTTAACGGGTATTTCCCAGTTAAAAGAGATGCTCTGTGTGGTGAGCACAGTGGATAAGTGCTTACTGAATTAGTAAACTCATAGCTCTCTTTAAGAAATTCGGTAATGTTTGGGGTTTTAACTTGGTCCGCATTCATGTGCTCTGCCGCCTGCGCACGCCATTGGTCTGCGAAAATATAGAGTAAATTTTTTTTCATGTGGTTGATTCCTTTCGTTAGATAAAGTAAAATTTGCTTACTTGATAATTGATTTATTATCGCTATAGTTTCACATATAATTTTACACCTATTGAATGAGTTTGTAAATTGTATACTAGCATAAACAAAGTGCACGATTTTGGTGTTTGTATACAATTAGAAGTGTTGTGTACGAGTTTGAGATGATGTGTTGTGCTTGTGAAATGCTGTAATTATGATACTATTATTCGAAAGAAGAAATAAATAGTGATAAAATCACTGTTCTGAACTATTTAGCAGTATGGTGATGTGTTTAGTTTTAGCATGATTAACAATATTTTTTTAGTGCACTTGCTGAGATGTATATTCTGTTTTTGAATAAATTGTTTACAAATTGTAACGAGTGTTAGTGAAAATGAATAATATATTAAGAATTCTTTATGCTTGTATACAATTTACATATTTGTATACCATGTGGTATAATGAATATAAATTTAGGGAGGGTATCCATACCGCCAATTAGAATTAAAAAGGAGATTTTTTGATGGCACGAGAAAAAATTGCAAAAGCACCTCAAGCAAAAGAACCGTTCTATCGAGCGTGGAAAAGAGATAAACAACTATATTTCATGTTGATTCCAATAGTGATATATCTTTTCATTTTTGCCTATATGCCAATGTATGGTATTCAAATCGCGTTCAAAGACTATGACATTGCTGATGGTATTTTAGGTAGTGAGTGGGTTGGCTTTGACCAGTTTATTCGATTCTTTAATTCAGCTCAATTCGTTAATGCTCTTAAGAATACATTGGTATTAAGCTTTTATGAGTTGATTGCAGGTTTCCCAATTCCAATCATTTTGGCTTTATTTATCACACAGTTGAGAAGCCAAAGATATAAGAAATTCGTTCAACTAGTTACATATGCTCCACACTTCATTTCTCAAGTTGTTGTTGTTGGTATGCTTTTCTTGTTCATGTCACCAAGCTCGGGTATTATAAACAATATCATGGGAATTTTTGGATTAGATCCAATAAACTTTTTAGGCGTTTCAGAATACTACAAACATATTTATGTTTGGTCAGGAATTTGGCAAGGAGCAGGTTGGGGAAGTATTATTTATATAGCTGCTTTGGCTGCTGTTTCTCCATCGCTTTATGAAGCTGCAAAAATTGACGGTGCTTCAAAGTTCAAACAAATGTGGCACATTGACATTCCAAGTATTATTCCAACTGCTACAATTTTGCTTATATTAAACTGCGGATCTATTATGAGCCAAGGCGCACAAAAGGCGTTTTTGTTGCAAACTGAAATGACAGCGTATTCACAAGAAATTATCGCGACATACGTGTACAAGGTCGGTCTAATTAATAATCAATTTAGCTACTCTTCTGCTATAGGTCTGTTTAACAATATTATTAATGTTATATTGTTGCTTACTGTTAATAAAATAGCAAGTAAAGTAAGCGATAATAGCTTGTGGTAAGGGGGAGATAATAATGTCGACAGGTACAACAAAAGTAAAATTGAGTAAATCAGATGTCTCCTTTGAAATAGTTATTTACATAGTTCTTTCTTTAGTAACATTAGCGGTATTATATCCGTTGTATTTCATCATCATTGCTTCTTTTTCAGACCCAACAATGGTAGCTTCAGGCGATGTTATCTTTATTCCAAAAGGAATAAATTTTGATGGTTATGTAAAGATATTCGAATATGAGGATTTGTGGATAGGTTACAGAAACTCAATATTTTACACCGTTTTAGGTACAATCTTAAATGTTGCAATGACATTTTTAGCTGCATATCCATTGTCTAAGTACGGACTTAGAGGAAGAAAATATATTTTATTCTATTTGATGTTCACAATGTATTTCTCAGGAGGACTTATTCCTTCATACTTAATCAATGATATGCTAGGTCTTGTAAATAACTGGTTAATTATCATCGTTGCAGGAATGGTTGGAATTTCAAATGTTATAGTTTGTATCACATTCTTAAAATCAAGTATTCCGGGAGAGATTTTCGAAGCAGCAAGTATAGATGGTGCAAGCCATTTTAAAGCGTTCACCACAATGGCAATTCCACTTTCAAAATCTGTTTTAGCAGTTATGTTCCTAAGATACGGAGTTGGAAACTGGAATGAATTCTGGACAGCTATGATATACTTAACTGATAGAGAGTTGTTCCCATTACAGTTAATTCTTAGAGAAATTCTTACACAAAATGAAATTGACCCGTCAATGTTCACAGACTTTGAAGACGAGCAAAGATTACTAGAGCAAAGAGAACTATTAAAATATGGAGTTATCATAGTTTCAACAATTCCAATGCTAATCATCTATCCTTTCGTACAAAAACACTTTGTAAAAGGTATTATGATAGGTTCTTTGAAAGGTTAATATAATCATCTTTGTAGTTAATAGAATTGGTGAGCAGAGGTTTTTCTGTGAGACTTTTCTAATACTAATATATAACACAAACCCAAAAAACAAATTAAATCAAAAAATTAAATCGGAGGATTAATCAAAATGAAGAGTAAAAGACTTTTTGCGATGTTAGTCGCAGCAATGATGGCTTCTAGTATGATGGTAGCTTGTAGCGCTCCTGAAGGAGAAACAGAAAGCACCGGCGGAACAACAAGCACCGGCGGAACAACAAGCACTGGCGGAGGAGACGAAGGCGGCATCGAAATCAATTTAGAGGGACTTCCTTTAGTTGAAGAAATGCAAGAAATCACAATTACAACAAAAGGTAAATCAGCTTATCCAGTTAATGACGAAATTTTCTTCTGGAATGAGTTAGAAAAACAAACTAATGTTGATGTTGTTTGGACAGAAATCAGTGAAGATTCTTGGTTAGAGAAGAAAAATGTAACTGTTGCTGCTGACAGCCAACCTGATATGTACTACGGTGCATGGTTGTTCAATGACAACGATGTTTACTCACTAGGTACTGGTGGAATATTCGTTGAAGTTTCTGATTTGGTTGAAAACTACATGCCTACTCTAAAAGCATATTTTGAAGAGTATCCAGAATGGAAAGGTTACATGACAGCTGACAATGGCAGCATGTATTCACTTCCAAGTATTTCACAAATGGGAACAGACTACTGGCCATACTCAAACAACCCTTATGTTAACACTAACTACATAGAAAATGTTGAGTTATCATTTGAGTTTGACCCATTCACTCCAATGACATTGGATCAATTCAAAGAGTTATTAACTGCATTTAAAGAGCAAGATGCTAACGGAAACGGCGACCCTAACGATGAAATTCCTTGGTCACCAGGTCCAAACCCAACAGCAACAATGCATCCATATTCTGCTTCTTTCGGAATTCTCAATGGCGTATATTATGATAACGATGAAGCTAAAGTTTCTTGGCAACAAGACGGATACAGAGATTTTGTTAACTACATGAATGAGCTTTGGGTAGACGGGCTAATCGATCCAGAAGCATTCACACATGACGCTGCAATATACAATGCAAAAGTTAACAACCCAGACCAAATCGTTGGTTACACATCAATGTGGAGAGAAAGTTCACTACCTATGACAGCTGTTGCTCCTTGGGAAGTTGACGGAAATGTTGCATTCCCATTCAATGGCGATATCAGCCTAAAAAGAGGTGACATCATGATTACTTCTTCTGCTGAAAATCCAGCATTATGCGCACGTTGGGTTGACAATATGTACTCTCCTGACAATTCACTACAAATCATGACTTCACAAATCATCGGTGAGCACATCGAGGTAGTTGAAGGCGGATACAAACAACTTCGTCCAATCGACTGGGAAAGAGAAGGAGAGCAAGCATTAGTTTCTCCAAACACAAATAGAGCATCAATCTTAACAGCTGAAACTTATAATAGTCTTGATATTCTTCCTCCTGTTTCGATTCAAAAAAATCCAGTTGCAGAAGAATATAAAGCATTTATTTCTGATACACTTGAAACTCCTGCACAAAGAAAACTTTGGTTGTCAGAAGAAGACGGTGATTTAGCGGCTGAAATCCTTTCAGAAATCACAGGTTATGTTAACGGACAATTTTCAACTTGGGTTACTACAGACGGCGTTGATGATAATGAATGGAATGAATTCCAAGGTATGCTTGAGTCTATGAGAGTAGAAGAGTATATAGCAATTTACCAAAAATATGCCGGTTAATATTTATTCAATTAATAAATGATGGCGTAAACTATTTGATTTAGAATTTAGGTGTAAAGATGTAGTAGTTTTACGAACTCTTTACACCTATATCTATTTTGAGAGGGCAATTATGTTAAATGACGATAACAGCAAGGACTTAATTAAAGAATTCAATCCAATGAAAGTTACTAAAATTTCTGATAAAGGAACTTTTGCTTGCAGAAGAGCTATGGGTGAAGGTTATTTTGATGAAGTAAAAAACAGGACGTATATCGCCTATAACGAAAGAGGAATGGATATATATCTAGCTTTTTTTGACCACGAGAAAAAGGAATGGTCAAATAGTGAATTAGTTTATAAGTGCGATTTGTTTTCAAGATGGGATTATCATGACTATGTAAGCATGATACAAGATTTAAATGGAAACCCAATGTTTTTTTATCATATACATTCTAGTCATGCTTATATGATAAAATTAGATGAAAACGGAAAATATAAAAGAGCTAAGATATGTGATAATAATACTGCATATCCTGCTCCGATTAGATATAAGAATTCTATTTATTATTTTTATTCAGAAAATAAAGAGATTTCTTATCCATATAGACCTTTAAGGTTTATTCGCTCTGATGATAACGGGGAAACTTGGACTGAACCGAAAGACATTATTGACAGTGCCAAGAAAACTCCCGATAAGATAGATGAAGTGTATCAAAGTGATGTAATATTTTTAGAAGCAAACGAAAATTTTCCAGATAGATTTATTATCAGTTTTACAATGTGGGGCGGCGAAAAACACGCTTTTAACGGCAAAGGCGCTTATAGTGTTATGTTTTATCCACATGATGAAAAATGCTACGACCTAAATGGCAATTGCTTGCAAGAAGTGGTAGATTATGATATGATGATAGAGAAATGTTGCGTTGCTAAAGGCAGAATTTCGCAGTTTTCAGAATTCAGACACAGCACATATGGGCCAATTAGTGTTGCAGACGATAAGGGAAATGTTTTAGTAATACATGGACACAGGGATGAGAACACGAATTCTTTATATGTAACAAAATGTGAAGAAGGAAAATTTGTTACAAACGAGATTTCAAATGAAATGTGGAATGTTAAAGATGCAAGAACTACAAAAGAAGGAATAGACATTGCAGTAGCCCATGGTGACAGCGTAGTTATATGGAGTAAAAATCATGATGAAAGTGATTTTTGTATTTAGTCGGTTACAAAAATTCCACACAATAACGGTAGCGACACCGTTCCATATTTAAATTTTGTTTCAGGAAACAAAGACAAGGTTAAACTATTATTGGGTTTAATCTGCGTTGATGATATCGAGAAGTATTATGATGGCATTTGGCCAGTTTTGGTTATGGGTGACTAAGGGTTGTTACCATTTTTGTGAAGGGAGATGAATTAAATGAGTGTGAGCAGTTCGGAAATGTATGAGGTCTTAAAAAATGAGATAATAAATTTAAAAATTAAACCAGGTGAACTTTTACCGGAAAATACACTTTGTGAAAGATTTGGTGTGTCACGAACTCCTGTTAGAGCGGCATTGAGAAGACTTGAATCCACTGGATTAGTTGAAATAACACCATATAAGGGGACAGTGGTGACACTGCTTACGTTAGATGAAATTAGACAAATTGTTTATATGCGAAATGCAATTGAGAGTAGAGTTATTAGGGATTTTATTGAAATCTGTACTCCTATGGATATAGAAAAAATGCGATACATCATTAGAAAGCAAGAAGTTTTGCTTGAGAGTGATGAGATAAATATTGAGGATTTTTACTATATCGATGCACAATTACATGAAGTTTGGTATAAAGCTACTCATAAAATGTATTTATGGGATTTAATTAGTCGCTTTCAGGTTCAATACACGAGATTTAGGTTGCTTGATATTCTAGATAAAAATAATATGCAACGAATTATTACTGAGCACAAGCAAATATTTGAAGTTATTGAAAAGAAGCAAAAAGAAAAAATTGAAGATAATGTTTCATCTCATTTCTTTGGGGCTTATAACAGAGTTACAAAGATGATTGAAAGAGACTTTAGCGAATATTTTGTATAGTATTAAGTGATATTACCCGTTGGGTTTCCCAACCTCTTGTCAATCCTATTTCTGTGCACGGCAAGAGATGCGGTTTTAATTTATAATGCCTGCACAGTGGCAGAATGGAGTATTAACTATGGACACACGTTATAGTGCAAATCAAAGAGATTTCAAAAGGTACACAACACAAGAAACTAGAGACGAGTTCTTAATAACAGGACTTTATAAAGAAAATGAAGTTGTCGGGGTATATTCACACGTTGACAGAATGGTTACATTAGGGTGTATGCCAACGGATAAAATAGTGAATATTGAGCAAAACATGGACACAAAAAAAGATTTTGGTACAGACTTTTTTCTTCAAAGAAGAGAAATTGGTATTTTTAATTTAGCTGGGGCAGGAAAAATAACTGTTGATGGCAAGGAATATATTCTTCAAAACAAAGATTGTATTTACATCACAAAGGGAGCAAAAGAAATTTTGTTATCGAGTGAAGATGCAAAAAATCCAGCAAAATTTTACATGGTTTCCGCTCCTGCTCATTGTAGCTATGAGACGACACTTTTAACTATCCAAGATGCTGCAAAAAAACCACTAGGAAGCGCAGAAACTGCAAATAAAAGAGTTATTTATCAATTCATTCATCCTGATGTATTACCTACATGTCAACTAACAATGGGGTTGACAAAGTTGGATGATGGAAATGTTTGGAATACAATGCCATGCCATACTCATGAGAGAAGAATGGAAGTTTATACATATATCGATGTGCCAGAGGGCAATGTAGTTTTCCACTTGATGGGAGAACAAAACGAAACAAGGCATATTGTGATGAAAAATGAAGAGGCAGTTATTAGTCCTTCTTGGAGTATTCACTCAGGTTGTGGAACATCAAATTATAGCTTTATTTGGGCTATGGGTGGTGAAAACCAAGTTTTTGACGATATGGATACTATAAATACAACAGACTTAAAATAAATTTTGAAAGGAATATTTACAATGAATGATATTTTTAATCTAAAAGGAAAAATTGCACTGGTTACAGGAGCTAGCTATGGAATCGGCTTTTCGATAGCAAAAGCTCTGGCAAAAGCAGGAGCTACAATAGTTTTTAACGACATTAATCAAGAAATTGTAAACACTGGCTTAGAGAACTACAAAAATGAGGGCATTGAAGCACATGGTTACGTTTTTGATGTAACAAATGAATCTGCAGTTAATGAAAACATTGCTAAAATTGAGAGCGAAGTAGGGGTAGTTGACATTCTTGTAAATAACGCAGGAATAATCAAAAGAATTCCAATGACAGAAATGTCCGCAGAAGACTTTAGAAAAGTTATTGATGTAGATTTGAACGCTCCGTTTATAATGTCAAAGGCTGTTCTTCCTTCAATGATTAAAAAAGGTCACGGAAAGATTATCAACATATGTTCTATGATGAGTGAGCTTGGCAGAGAGACTGTATCTGCATATGCAGCCGCTAAAGGTGGATTGAAAATGTTGACCAAAAATATATGCTCCGAGTACGGAGAAGCAAACATTCAATGCAACGGAATTGGACCTGGATACATTGCTACTCCACAAACTGCGCCACTTAGAGAACCACAACCAGATGGTTCAAAACATCCTTTTGACAGCTTTATTCTTGCAAAAACTCCTGCTGGAAGATGGGGGCTACCAGAGGATTTAGAAGGTCCTGCAGTATTTTTAGCATCTGATGCATCTAATTTTGTTAACGGCCATATCCTTTATGTTGATGGAGGTATTTTGGCGTATATAGGCAAACAACCTTGATTGAATCCCAAAGAGATGGTATATTAGTTTGAAAGAAGCTTCAAGCTATTACTCTAAAAAATAATACTCTTGTCATTCCTTGTGCTTCGCATGATAGGAGTTATACTTTCGTAAAATTTTGTGTCGATGCGAAGCGGCGGAATGGAGTATTAATATGCAAGATTTTAG
>CAYJBU010000104.1:0-10004 GCA_964368155.1 uncultured Eubacteriales bacterium
ACCTATTTGACAATGTAAAAGGACGTAAAATTTGGCAATTCAGATACCACGACCACATAATAAGAAACGAACAAGAACACCAAAAAATATGGGAATATATAGACACAAACCCACAAAAATGGGAGCAAGATTGCTACCACACAAAATGAGCATTTGACGGGGTAGTGTTATGAAATTACCAAAACGAAAATCTATTAGGCTGAAAGAATATGATTATTCGAGGAATGGTGCATATTTTGTAACGATATGCTCCCATAACAGAGAATATTTATTTGGTGAAATCGTAGGGGGCTGTCGCAAATGGCAAAAGCATTTGCAACAGCCCCCTACAGCAGGTAAGCAATTGATGATTTTCGGACAGGTATGGAAGCCTGTCTCTACTATGGTTAACTTATTGTACAAGATAATTCATTAATCCGACATACTCAGCTAATATAATCCGAAATCAGCAAAATTTAAATTTAAGAATTTCGCTCAAATCCCTTAAATCAATCGGTGTAATTATCAAAGTATCCTTGAATTAAAATGATAGGAGTACCCTTGTCACCACTTCCTGAAGTCAAATCACAAAGTGAACCGATTAAGTCAGTAAGTCTTCTTGGTGTTGTTCCTTGAGTAGCCATTTGCCCTACTAAACTTTTATTTTGTTTATCTTTATCTATAATTGTTTTTGAAATAGCCTCTTTTAACTCATCTCCGCTTAGGTGAGCAAAGTCATTATCAGCAAGATATTTTAGTTTCAATTCGTTAGGAGTTCCAATCAAGCCCTCTGTATGACCGGGAGAAACCACAGGGTCTGCAAGCTCCCAAATTTTACCGATTGGATCTTTAAAAGCACCATCTCCATAGATTAGAACTTCAATATTTTTGCCTGTTAGCTCAAGAAAATCTTTCTGCATTGCTTTTGCAAGATTTTCACAATCAGTTGGGAATAATTTAACTGTTCCCTCTGTCGCTTTATTTGAACCTAAAAGACCATAATCAGGGTTGCATCCGCTTCCCTCGATTGGAGCTGTCATGATGTCATCAAGACCTAAAATAACTTCTCCTCCAGCAGCTTTTAGTAAACGCTTTGTTCTTTCTCTTGTGTGAATGTCACAGCAAAGAACATTTTTTGTATAGTTTAAAATTGTTCTGCAATCGTTAGCAAAAATAACTTCAACTTCTGCGCCCTCTTCACGAATCAACTCCGAGTAATACTCAACATAGTCAACACCTGTGAATGTGTGCTTTTTATAGCCAAACAATTCTCTGTATTTTTTCTCGTCTAAAACATCTGTCCAAGGATTAACGCCTTTTTCATCTAAATCATCCATATCAATTAAATGATTTCCAACTTCGTCAGAAGGATAGCTCATCATTAATGTGATTTTTTTCATACCCTTTGCAATACCTCTTAGGCAAATCGCAAATCTGTTTCTGCTTAGTATTGGAAAAATAACCCCGATATGGTCGCTGTTAAATTTAGCCTCTACATCTGCAGCTATGTTTGCTGTTGTGACATAGTTACCTTGAGCTCTTGCAACTACTGCCTCTGTAACTCCTACAACATCTTTATCGTTTAATTCAAAACCAGCTGATTTCGCCGCTTCAACCACGCTTGAAACTACTATGCTTTTAATATCATCGCCCTCTCTAATGATTGGCGCTCTAATTCCTCTTGAAACTGTCCCCACTAATCTCGACATAATAAAAACTTCCTTTCAATTAATGTGTATTGCAATAATAATATTGACAACCGACATTAAACATTATACAATAACTTTAGTTATAAGTAAAATTATTATTTTTTATCTTAAGGATAAGGTGAGCTTATGGAAACTAATCTTGAATATTATAAAGTCTTTAGGGAAGTTGCAAAAAAACTTTCTTTTTCTGCTGCTGCAAACTCTTTGTTTGTCACTCAGCCCGCAGTCAGCCAAACCATAACTGCTCTTGAAAAAACTTTGGGTGTCACCCTTTTCACCAGAACATCAAAGGGAGTTTCACTCACGAGCGAGGGAGAACATTTATATAGCTATGTGGACTCTGCTTTAAACTTGCTAAAAAACGGAGAAGAAAAGATTGCAGAGATTCTAAAACTCAATTTCGGTGCTGTAACAATAGCAGCAGCCGACACCATTTCAAAACATTACTTGCTTAAATATCTTGAAGAATACAATGCAAAATTTCCACACATTAAAATCAAAGTTATCAACAGAACTACAAACGACTGCCTAGAGCTTTTAAAATCGGGCTGTGCTGATTTAGCCTTTGTGAATTTGCCGATAAAGGCAAGTTCCTCCTTAAAAATCCACAAATGCATGAAGGTGCACGATGTGTTTGTAGGGGGAAAAAAATTCTCTTCCTTACAAGAAAAAAAACTTTCCCCTGTAGAATTAGCTGAGTTTCCTTTGATTTTATTTGAGGGGATTTCCCAAACAAGAAAATATATTAATGAATACTTCATGAAAAACTCAATTAATATTGAACCTGAAATCGAGCTTGGCTCACATGATTTGTTGCTGGAATTCTCAAAAATCGGACTTGGATTATCCTGTGTTGTCGAAGAGTTTTCTCAAGAATACTTAAAAAGCGGAGACTTGTTTAAAATTCAGTTACACCCAAAAATAAAGTCAAGGCACATTGGAATGCTCTACTCGCAAAAAATCCCTCTGTCAAAGTCGGCAGAGGAATTCGTTAAATTATTCGATATAGATAATATGGAGTGAAACATAGAAAAGTAGAATTTCTAGAACTCTGTGATAATTTTCTTCTCACAATCAGAAGGAGAATACTCAAAAGCATCCATATGCTTTTCATTAAAGTAGTATTGTGGAGGCAAAGGATTATATTCATAGTCAAAAGTCTCAATTATAATGAGCTTAATTTTCATTTTTGACGGAATAATACACTTTATGTAGACACTAGCTTGTTGTCCGGGTTTTACATTTTCTTTCAATTCTGCAAGCCCAGCTAAATTCGGTGTTAACTCAACGAATATCCCATAATTTTCCACTGTCCTTACAATCCCAGCAACTGTTTCTCCTGCGCTAAAAATGCTTGCATTTTCTTCCCAAGTGCCAAGCAACTCTTTTTGCGAGAGTGTAATTCTGCTGTTTTGCGTGGACTTTATCACTGCTTTAATATTCATCCCAACACTAAATCTTTCTGATGGATGTTCAATTCTTGATACCGAAATTGAGTCGATTGGCATAAGAGAAATCACTCCGCAACCGATGTCTGCAAAAACTCCAAAATTCTCAATATGAGTAATTTTAGCATCAATGACATCTCCTGCTACTAAGTTTTCAATGTAGTCACGTTTACATCTTACTTGCGCATCTCTTCGAGACAACACAGCGTATAGATTACCATTAGCATCTTTCTCAAAATCTTTAATCACAAAACACACTGGTTTGTTCACTCTCGAGATAATCGCAATGTCTCTGACTGTCCCTTCTTCAATTCCAATTGCACCCTCAATCCTTGGAATTATCCCCCTCATGCATTTTAAATCTACAATAATGTTGTGATTACTGTCACATAGCACAGCTTTTGCTTCAAGTATTTTTTTCTCTCTGTGCGCCTCGAATAAAAAGTTTGCTGAACTTAAGTATAGTTTGTTTTCTTCACTTTCAATTGAATACCCCTCAGGATAGTACATCATGTTTATAATCATCCTTTCTTGGCGGCAAGTTAAAATCTTTCAGTGTATATGCAACTGCCGACGCTTTCCTTTTGTAGTATTGTATTTGGTTATATTTCCATTTATATGAGAAAATTTACAAAAAAAGACTTGAATTTATTTTTGATATACTGTAAAATATCAATTGTTGGCATGTTATGCTAACTGTTTTTTATTTTGAAATAAAAAACCAAAAAAGGAAGTGTTATTATGTTATCAATTGGGGAGATTTATAAATATTTCGACAATGTAGGATGTTTAAGTTTTGGGACGATAAATGACGACGGCGAACCAGAGGCTAGAATTGCACATTTAAGAGGGTTCGATGACGACGGAATTTATTTCATGACAATGTACACAAAATCCTTTTACAAAGAGCTTATAAAAAACAAAAGCGTTTCAGTAAGCGGCTTAGGCGCAAACACTCTTGTTGAACATGACGACAGTGGAATGCCTGTTTTTGATGCAGGATATGCAATTAGAATGACAGGAAGTGTCAAAGAAATATCTATCGAAGAACTAAAAGCTAAAAACAATCCCATCTTTGAGATGTGCATTAAAGACCAAGAAATTTATAAAGCTATGGTGGTATTGTGCATCACTTCTGCAAGGGGCGATATCTTTGATTATGATTTCAAAAAAGAAAAACGAGAGAACAAATTAGAGCGAATTTACTTCGCATATAACGGAGCACAAATCAAATTAAAAGGTTTAAAAATAGATACTGACTCTTGCATTTCATGCGGAGTTTGCAAAGAAAAATGTTCTTTTTTAGCAATAAAAGAACATGAAAATGTTTATTCAGTCGACCCTTATCGTTGCGACGAGTGTGGCGATTGCTATATAAATTGTCCTGTCAGCGCTATTAGTTATTAATTTTGACAGACACAAGATTTTATTTAAAGGATGGAAGAAAATGAAAAAATTACTATGTATACTTTTAACTGCTACAATGGCTTTTTCGCTTGTAGCTTGTGCCGAACAAGGAGCAAGCACAGATGTCTTGGGTGCTGATGAAAACGCAATTACACCTATGGAGGATCTTGTTGCAAGTGGCAGTTCAAACGAAGTTGGTTATCAACTGGAAATGCCGGAAGATGGCGAAGAAATTGCAGTTATAACCACAAATATGGGTGTATTCAAAATGAGATTTTTCCCTGAAGAAGCTCCAAAAGCAGTTTACAGCTTTAAGCAAAATGCTCTCGAGGGGTACTATAACGGAATTATTTTCCACAGAGTAATGTATGATTTCATGATTCAAGGAGGAGACCCACTAGGTGTGGGAACAGGCGGAGAGAGCATATGGGACGAGCCGTTTGAAGATGAATTTTCAGAAAAAGTATTTAATATCAGAGGTTCTGTTGCCATGGCTAACAGTGGACCTAACACAAATGGTTCACAATTTTTTGTCAACACAGCAGCAACACCGGTCAACGTGACTATGTATGCTCAATACCTAAATGATAAAGTCACAGAAGATATAGCTGATTTATATTTACAAAATGGTGGAAATGTTCACCTTGACGGTGCACTTTCAGCTTCCGGCACAGGACACACAGTGTTCGGACAAGTTTTTGAAGGAATGGACACAGTTGACAAAATTTCACAAACTTCAGTAAACAGCAGTTCAAAACCTGTTGAAGATATGGTTATAGAAAAAATTGAGATAGTTATTTACGAAGAAGAGGCAGAATAAAAGTGAATTTCGCTCATTTTCTCTCAATTTAGCCCTACATTTACATTTGGAGAGCGAGATTAACGAATTGATTGCATTTTTTTAGGGAGAGCAAACCTTCCATTTATGAGGGCTTGCCTCCCCTACTTTTTAATATGCTATTATCTAACGACACAATGGAGTAATTATGCTTATGAAAAAATTAATTTACGAAAACCCACTTGCACGTGAGCAAGATATCAACAATTTCATCCTCGAGGGAAGTGCTAGCATGACATTCGAGAATGGAAAAATGAAACTTAGTAGCGTTCTTGACCCAAGCCTAGGTCAAGCAGCAAACTATGTTTTTTGGTGTCCTGAGACATTCCCCAAAAACATAGAAATCACATGGGAATTCACTCCGCTAAACGACATCGGACTGTGCATGATGTTTTTTGCTGCAAAGGGTCGTTTGGGCGAAGACTTATTTGACAACAATTTAAAACCAAGAAACGGATTATACGGCAGCTATCATAGTGGAGACATAGACGCGTATCACATTTCATATTGTCGCCGTTCTTTTCCTGAAGAGCGTGCATTTCGAACTTGTAATTTACGCAAAAGTTTTGGTGGAAATTTAGTAATGATGGCTGGTGACCCCATTCCAAGCGTAGCTGACTCCACACCGCCATATTATATGTCTATTCGAAAATTTGGTAACAGGATAGAACTATATATAAATGATTTATTGATACTCCGATATGACGACCCCGAAACTGCTTTGGGCGATGGAAAAATCGGCTTTAGGCAAATGAGTCCAATGGTTGCAGAGTATGCAAATCTCAAAGTATACGAACTAGAATAAAGTTAAAATAAAAATTCATAACTAAATTTCGCCATAAAAATACCGACCTCCCATTTGTTAGATTTTCAGGTCTAACTTTGGGGGGTCGGTACAATAATTTGATCGTGTGCTTTTGCATTAAGTATTAAAAAATACAAAAAAGAGTTTCCTCATAACAATAATGAGAGCTCATGTTTCACCCATTACCAGTACAATTCCCAATCTTTTGACAATCGCACAAGCGCTTCTAAATAGAAGTAGTCGCCCCATGTGTTATATTCGTCAACTCCTCTGTTGTTGCATGGATTAAACTCTGAGGAACGTGCATAGACTCCGTGCTTTAATATTCCAGCCCCTACTATTTTCTCATTGTTCTCACAGTGAGTTTTAAGTGCTTTCATAAGTTTTCTAGCACAAACAACATACTTTTCAGCCTCTTCACTTGGCAAATTTTTCGCCATTTCAAGCATACCGCACACTGCAATTGCAGATGCAGATGAGTCCCAAGGCTCGTCACTACCTGTTGTAAAATCGAAATCCCAGTAAGGAACTAGATTTTCAGGTAAATTATCAATAAAATAATCCGTTACTCGTCTATAAAGCTCAATGTATTCCGGATTTTTGATATATTTATAACTAAGTGCAGAACCATAAATTCCCCATGCTTGACCCCTAGCCCATGCAGAGTCGTTGCGGTTTCCTTGACGTGTCACTCCCTCTGTAGGTTCGCCTGTTTTTGTGTCTAAGAAATATGTGTGATATGTAGAATTATCTGGTCTCACAATACATTTCATAGCAGTTTGAATGTGATTATATGCTTTGTCTGCATAGCTTTTATCACCTGTTGCCTCACTTGCCCAATAAAGAAGAGGCAAATTTAGTAGGCAGTCAATAATCAAGCGATATTCAGCTGGGTCGTCAATAGAGCCCCACGCTTGCAAAAATTTACCTATATCACGGTATCTCGAAGCAAGGTTATCTGCTGCTAAGACTGCAGCTTTTTTTCCGTTTTCATTTCCTGTAAGTTTATAAGCAGAAACGCATGAAAGGCTGTATAAAAACCCCATATCATGATTGTTTACATCAACCCTATTAATAATTCTTTGCAAAAAGCTGTCTACATGCTTTTCAGCTGAATTTTTAAAACATTCATCGCCTGTCATTTCATATGCAAGCCAAATTTGACCAGTCCAAAAACCTGTGGTCCAATCTCTATTCTCTGTTTTTGGGTATATCTCATTTATGCTGGAATTCGCAGGAAACGAGTCTGTATAATCATTTAAATTATTTTTAATGACCGCAATAACACCCTCTAATGATTCTTTGACTTCTTCGTTCGTAATCTGTGCATAGTTGTCGTTTTTGTATAGTTCGCTCATTTTATCAATCTCCTTTATCGTTGTAAATTAAATGAACTAATCACATTATTGTGCATGTTAGGCAACAAAACAATATCTGTGGTAGTACCACTTATACTTACGTACAATATATCATATATGCCCAAATTAGTCAATAAACAAAACTACTTAATATGAAATATTATTATTAAAAAACGTTGACATTCATCCAATAAAAAAATATAATAAAAGCCTACCAGGTAACTAGTTGTTCAGTAGAAAAAATTAAGTCAATATAGGAGTAACAGATATGAGCAAAACATTATTATACAAAATTATCGGCGGAGTGAACAACACCGTTTCTTCTTATTCTATAAACGGAAAAGAAATATCATTAAGTAAAAACAATTCCTCCACTGAAGATTGCAGTTTTTATGAAAACGAAACCATGAGCTTAACACAAAATATTTCTGATTTAGGCGACGGATTGTTCAAGATAAATCGCAAATGGAAAAATTTATCTACAGAAAACAATTTTGTATTCTTCGTTCATGCAGAGATAGATAATCAAATGGCGTTTTCTCTAATTCCGTGTGTTATGTACAACGAAAATAAATACGGGAACAACAACGAACCAAAAGGATTTAGGCACAATGGAACTCCTTGGCAATTTTCATATTCTCGCTCTAGCTTGCCAAGCGCAACAATCAGCGAATGTACTGATGTTTGCTTTGCACTTTTCGCAAATTCAGAGGACGAGAAAAGTTTGATTTCTTCTTGTTCTCTTTACGACACCCCAACAGGCAGAGTCCACAGAATTTACTATCCCGATAACGAAGCTCCAATCAGCTATACATATAGAGATGAGTACTCACCTGCAACCAACAACAGCATCACTCTTAAATCAGACGAGGAGTTCGAAGTAAGTTTTTATGTGTCTCTTACAAAAACAAAAAAAGTCGGCTCCGGTGTTAGAGATGTTTACAACAACGTGTTAAGAATTTTCGACTTATCATGCGATGTGTCACTAGACGATTCAGAAGTGTGGAAAAGGGGAATTTCCTACTCAAGGGACACATTGTTAAAGAAAACAGGCGATAAGTCTTCATTCACAATAGGAACTTCTTTCCAAAATGGAGAACTTCACACCACAATTGGTTATGAAATCGGATGGTGTGGACAAAACGCACTTCTTTCAAGGGCATTAATTCAAAATGGAATTATAAATGATAACAAAGAGGATGTTCAAAAAGGAATTGAAGTTCTCGACACTTGGGTCGGAAACAGTAGATTCGAAAACGGACTAGTCGCTTGCCATTTATCAACAAACGACCTAACCGCAATAGAAACGAACATTGACACTTGTAACCTGGCTTGGGCTAGTTGGCAAATGCTTTCAGCTTATGAAGAGGTTAAAAAAATTGGAATAGACAAACCCGATTGGCTTGAATATTCGATTGGGATTTGTGACTTCTTTGTCAATAATTTTTCTGAGAGCTTCGGATTTGGCAAAACTTGGACATCAGACGGGAAAGTAATTGATACTTCGGGTACAATCGGAGTTTATTTAACAATTGCACTTTTAAAAGCTTATGAATTTACCGAAAAAGAAATATATGCAGAAACTGCAAAAAATGCATTGGTTTTATATTATGAAAGAGATTTAAAAAACTTTGTTTGCACTGCAGGAGCGTTGGACACATGTTGCGTAGACAAAGAGACTTGTTGGCCTTTTTTAAACAGCGCACTAACACTTTATGAAATTCAAAAAGATGAAAAAATGCTCGAAATTGCATTAAGTGCTGCATACTACATACTTACATGGACATATTTATATGATGTGCCATATAAATACGACTGTGATTTCAACGCCTTGGGGTATCGAACAAAAGGCGCAACAGCAGTCTCTGTGCAACATCATCATCTAGATCCTTGGGGAGCTTTGATGTGTGGCGACTTCGAAAGACTCTATCATGTCACAAAAGAAGAAAAATGGAATGAAATCGCTAAATTAATGTGGAGCAATTCACTTCTTTGCATCGCCGGTGAAAATCTAACACACAAAGGAAATAAATACCCATATGGAGCACAAAACGAAGCATATTTTCACACCTATTGGGGATTTAGAAAATCCGACAATTTAAGCATGGGCGCTTGCAACACTTGGTTTGTTTCCTGGCCTTCTGCATTTAGACTGCACACTTTAATGGAAAAAAGAAAACAATCTGAGTTGAATTAAATATATCTTTTTAAGAAACTATTGTAACTTTTTCGATTATAACTTCCACTATATAGTTATAGCGAGTTAAAATCTATAAATAAAGACTACTGAATAACAAGTTATTCAGAACAAACGCAAAGCGTTTGTTGTAAAATTCGCTCACAGAGCAAATTTTACGGCTTATCTTGATACTTTCTGCTGTATTTTCGCCAAAGGCGAAAATCGAAGGTATTAAATAGACATTAAAAGGATGGTAAAATAAATGAAAAAGTTATTAGTAT
>CAYJBU010000105.1:0-9997 GCA_964368155.1 uncultured Eubacteriales bacterium
ACAAACGCTTTGCGTTTGTTCTGAATAACTTGTTATTCAGTAGGCTTTAATTATTCATCAAAAAAAATAGAAGAAGCGTGCAAAAATGACATAAGATTTATGTGGATATTAGACGATGAGCCCTGCCCAGAGCACAGCACAATAGCAAGATTTCAAAATGAAAGATTAGCGCAAGTCATGGAAGATTTGTTATATCGGTTCACAGAAAAGCTGATAGCGCCTCTTTTAATTAATATTTAATTTTATCACTAACGTGTATATCAAAACCAATTTGTGTCTCAATAAGCTTTAGTTCTGTTGTTGCTGTTATTTTGTGTTTTGTATTTGCACATATTTTTAGTACATCTCCAACAGATATATTAGTTTCAACGCCATCAATAAGTACTGTTCCACAGCCCTTAATTACAGTCCACACTTCATCTCGTCTTTGATGAGCATGGTAATTCATAGAACAGCACTCGTTTAAAGTTACTTTTATTGTAAGACTCTCTTCGTCAACATCAATAACTCTATAACTTCCCCAAGATTTTTCTGCATACATTACAGGGTTCTCTATAGAGTCTACAAATGGCTTAATGTAGCTTGACTGCTCTTTGTCCGATATTAATATTCCATCAGCACTAACAGCCACAATAACATCTTTTAGCCCCATACATAAAACTGGAATATCAAGTTCGTTAATTACATGAACATTCTCACAGCTCTCGTTCATTATAGCATTGCCAATAATCGATTGCTCCATTGCCTCGGCTAAAGTGTTCCAAGTCCCTAAATCTTTCCATTCACCTGCAAATCGCATAACTTCGATATTCTTTTCGTTTTCTACCACTGCGTAATCAAAACTAATTTTATTAAGATTTTCGTATTTGTTAAATAGGTCATTGTAATCTTTAAAATCAATTAATTTATGAGCAATGTCTAAAACATATTTTAATTTATAAGCAAAAACTCCACCGTTCCAAAGCGCGCCTTGGTTTATATATTTCTTTGCTGTTTCAGCGTTAGGCTTTTCTTTAAAGCTTAAAACTTTGCTTATGTCATCTTTGTCCTCAGGCATAATGTATCCATATTTCTCACTAGGGTAAGTAGGGTCAATTCCCATTAAAACCAAATTGGCGTCTGATTTAAGTGCCTGTTCACCAAGCTTGCTGACTGTTTCAAAATAGTCTTGATTAACATAAGGGTCGACAGGGCAAACAACCACTGCTTCGTTTTCGTCTACTCCTACTACATCAACAAGGTATGCTGTAGCTAAGGCTATAGCAGGGAAGGTGTCTTTTCTGCAAGGCTCTACACAAATGCCAATTTCATGAGAAATTTGGTTTTTAATTGAAGAAACTTGAGCCTTAGAGGTAGCGATGGTAATCTTAGAACTTTTGTCTGTAGCTTTTATTTGCCCACAAACTCTTTGCACCATAGACTCATATGTATTATCTCTCGACTTAAATATTTTTATAAATTGTTTTGAACGAATATCGTTTGAAAGTGGCCACAGCCTCTTTCCCGAACCGCCTGAAAGTAAAATAATGTTCATATACTATCTCTCTGCTCTCATATCATTACTTAAGAAATCCTCATAGGCAAGTTTGATTCCATCATTAAGCTCTGTTGTATATTTCCAACCCAGACCTTCAAGCTTTGAAACATCAAGAAGTTTCCTTGGTGTGCCGTCAGGTTTATCAGTATCCCAAAGAATTTCACCTTCAAAGCCCACTGTTTTAGCAACAAGCTCTGTTAATTCTTTAATTGAAAGCTCTTTTCCTGTACCTAAATTTATTGTGTCATTTCCACTGTAGTTATTCATTAAATAAACGCAAGCGTCGGCTAAATCGTCAACATATAAAAACTCTCTAAGAGGAGTACCACTACCCCAACAAGTAACATCTTTTAAGCTATTTTCTTTTGCTTCGTGAAAACGTCTGATAAGAGCTGGTAATACGTGTGAGTGCTCTGGGTGGTAATTGTCGTTAGGCCCGTATAAATTAGTGGGCATAGCACTAATAAAATCAGTGCCATATTGTCTATTTAAGTATTCACAATATTTCAATCCACTAATTTTTGCAAGTGCATAAGCCTCGTTAGATGGCTCTAAAGAACTTGTTAAAAGGCATGATTCTTTCATAGGTTGCTCTGCCATTCTCGGGTAAATACAAGAAGACCCTAAGAATAAAAGTTTAGTACAATTATTTTTCCAAGCGGCGTTAATAACATTCATCTCTAAAATAATGTTATCATACATAAAATCTGCTAAGTGTCGACTATTTGCAATAATTCCACCTACTTTAGCGGCTGCTAAAAAGACATATTCCGGTTTTTCTTTTGCAAAAAAATCTTCAACATCTGCTTGTCTTCTTAAGTCAAGCTCTTTTGATGTTCTTACTATAATATTGGTATAGCCTGCATCTGTAAGGTTTCTTACAATTGCTGAACCAACCATACCTTTGTGTCCAGCTACATATATTTTAGAATTTTTATTCATCATTTAATAATACCTCTTATACGCTTTTTGAGGCAAGCTCTTTTTTTGCAAGCTCTAAGTCGTGTTTTGACATAATCTCTACAAGCTTTTTAAAGCATGTAGTTTGTGGGTTCCATTTTAATACTGTTTTAGCTTTTGTAGGGTCGCCTAAAAGATTATCAACATCTGTAGGTCTAAACCAAGCAGGATTTACTCTTACTAAAGTATTGCCTGTAGCCATATCTATACCAACTTCATCAATGCCAACACCCTCAAATTTTAACTCTATTCCAACTGCTTTAAATGCCTCGTAGGTAAACTCGCGAACAGTGTGTTGCTCGCCAGTAGCAATAACAAAATCTTCTGGCTTGTCGTGTTGTAGCATAAGCCACATGCACTCTACATAGTCTTTTGCATAGCCCCAGTCACGAAGAGAGTCCATATTTCCAAGCTCTAATACATTTTGTAAGCCACAAGCAATTCTTCCAGCTGCTAATGTAATTTTTCTTGTAACAAAAGTTTCGCCACGTCTTTCCGACTCATGATTAAATAAAATACCATTAACTGCAAACATATTATAAGCATTTCTGTATTGTATTGTCATCCAATACCCATATTGCTTTGCAACAGCGTAAGGGCTGTATGGGTAAAATGGAGTAGTCTCTTTTTGTGGAACTTCCACTACCTTGCCAAAAAGCTCTGAAGTAGAAGCTTGATAAATTCTGCATGATTTTGTTAAGCCTAAAATTCTTACTGCCTCAAGAATTCTAAGCACGCCTATAGCATCAACATCTCCTGTATACTCGGGGGCATCAAAACTCACTTGAACATGGCTTTGAGCTGCTAAATTATATATTTCATCAGGTTTAATGTCACCGATTATTCTTATAAGGCTTGAAGAATCTGACAAATCTCCATCGTGAAGTTTTATTGCATTTTCTGTTATTAAGTGGTCTATTCTTGCGGTGTTTGAAATAGACGCACGCCTTGTAATTCCATGAACTTCATATCCTTTTTCCAATAAAAATTCTGCTAAATAAGAGCCATCTTGACCCGTAATTCCTGTTATTAGAGCTTTTTTCATATAATTTTTCCTCGCATTTTTATACATAATAATATATTATACTACATTACTACATTGTTTTCAATAGATTATGTAGCTATGCATTAGCATTATATTGACTTTTTCCATTTCTTCATATATAATATTCAAGTTAAGATAAAAAATAGAAGTTAAAAACTATTTAAGACAAGAAAGGCAAGCAATAAATATGAGAAGTGATTTTTTCTCAGGAAGCTTAGTAAAATCAAATAGAAATATATATACAGCCTCTGCCTTTGCAAAGAATGCGCTGCTTTATTTGCAAGAAACAGGTGTGCTTAGTGCAATTAAATCACATACAAGCCATAGAAAAAATCTTGATTCTTATTTGTTTTTCATTGTGCTTAGTGGTTCTGGTACATTAACTTATTGTGGAAATGAGTATAATCTCAAGAAAAACGATTGCGTTTTTATTGATTGTAATAAAGAATATTCGCACTCTAGCTCGACTGATTTATGGACATTAAAATGGGTGCATTTTTTCGGTAATAATATTAAAGATATTTATAGCGAATATATACAAAGAGGAGGTTTGCCCTGTTTTGCATTGTTAGAAGTATTAAAGTACGAAGAGCTTTTAAATGATATTTATGATATTTCTTATTCAGATGATAAAATTAGAGATATAAAAATTAACCAGGCTATTACTACACTAATCACTTTTTTAATGGAGGAAAATTGGACTTCACAAAATGGCATTAAACAACAAGATGGAAAAAGAGGCATAAAAGATATAAAAGGTTACTTGCATTCAAATTATACACAGGAAATCAGCCTAGATTATCTTTCAGCAAGGTTCTATATTAATAAGTTTTATTTAAGCAGAATATTTAAAGAACAAACAGGTGTTTCTATTACTAATTATTTACTCGAAATTAGGATAACAAAAGCTAAACATAAACTGCGATTCACTAGCTTACGTGTTGAAGAGATAGCCTATTCATGCGGATTTAATGATGCAAACTATTTTTCTAGAGTGTTTAAAAAGTATGAAGGAATTTCGCCTATTAAATATAGAAACTTATGGTGAGTAAAGGAGCTGAGACGAAATCAATGTAGTTAAGACAATATCTTTACTAATTCTCGTATTGTTAGCAGTGAGAAACTTGATTTAGTAGACGTTGCAATGTATCACTTGACTATTGACAGGATTAAGCTAAAATATAATATAGCGAATTTTCTTTGTGCATACTGCTACCCTGTTAGACTAGAACATTTACATCTAAAATGTTTTAATCCAACAGGGTAGTTTGTTGTCAGCATTTAAAAAGAAGAGCTGGACACTAAAGGCAGTATTATTGAGGGTAGCGAAACCAAGGGCTTAGGAAATAAAGAAGGGGAAATAGAGTTTAAAAACGTTAGCTTTAAATATCCTTCTGCAGAGGATTACGTCCTTAAAACATAAGTTTTACAGCAAGTAAAGGCGAGGTAGTTGCGTTTATTGGCTCAACAGGCTGTGGTAAAAGCACGGTTATTAACCTGTTACCTAAAGCCTATGCTTATTCTTGACGAGGCAACCTCTTCTATAGACACAAGAACAGAACTTCAAATACAAAACGCTATGGACGAACTTATGAAGAACAGAACCTCATTTGTAATCGCTCACAGGCTTTCGACTATTAAAAATTCTGATTTGATTTTAGCTATGAAAGACGGAGATGTTATTGAAACTGGAAACCATGAAGAACTTTTAGCAAAAAAAGGTTTTTATGCAGAGCTCTATAATTCTCAGTTTGACAGTGTGGCTTAAATATTTGTAATTTAATATTGGCTAAGGGAAAACGGGGTATCACATCAAGCCAAAAATAAACAAAAAATTTGGGACTGTCGCATTAAGGTAAAATTGCACGAATATATGTAGCGGAGGGCTTCCACGTCAGTCCGAAAACAATCAATTTCTTACCTGTTTTACGGGACCGTCCCTACAACACCTAATTCAGTTTATGCAATTTGACGAGAAAATTCCTTAATGCAACAACCCCATAATGATAAAAAACTGTCACGACAATCTTGTAGTGACAGTTTTTTCTTGTATGAATTTATATGATTTTTAGTAAAACTATTCGGTCCAAGTGATATCCCCAAAAACTCCGAAATAGTCAGGGTCAAAAGTTCCGATTGGTTTTTCGATTATCATTATTTCAATTTGATTTTCTAAAAACGCTAATTCTCCGATATATTCCACTGAAGAAGGAATTGTCACCTCTTCTAAAAAATTATCTTGGAAAGAATAAGCTCCTATATGGGTTAAGGAATTTGGAAATACCACTGAGGTTATTCCATAAGAATAAAATGCGTAGTCTCCAATATGGGTAACGTTTGAAGGAATTTCTATAGAAAACGAAGTTCCGCGGTAATCAATCAGCTTTCCGTCAATTATTCGAAATCCGTTTTCGTCATAAATACTTGAGAAATAATCTGATTTGGTATAGGCGTCAAATGCACTGGTCCCGAGGTAAGTTACGGAGTTTGGAATATCTACAGATTCAAGTAGATTAATTTTAAAGGCGAAATCTCCGATATATTTAACAGATTTCGGCAATGTGACGATTTCTATACTATTGTTATAAAAAGCTGAATTTCCAATATAGGTTACGCTGTCAGGAATGACAACAGCTATTAAATAGTTTCCATAAAACGCACTGTCGCCTATGTGAACGAGCGAATTAGAGAATTCTAAAATGGATAGTTGATTATCTCTAAAAGCTGAAGTTCCTATATGAGTGACAGAATCAGGTATAGTTAAAACGGAAATATCGTTGTAGTTAAATGCATAATTTCCAATATATTTCAGCGAAGTAGATAATTCCAAGTCGGAAATATAATTATAACTAAAAGCATAACTACCTATGTAAGTAACAGAATTTGGTATAGCTAAAGTTGTAATGGAATTACCTTCAAAAGCAGAAGAACCGATATAAGCCAATGAATTGGGAAGTGTTATAGATGTAAGCTCTCCTCCGAAAAAAGCATAACTGCCAATATGCGTCAACGAGTTTGAGAGGGTCAAGGATTTTAGGTTGTTGTGATTAAAGCTACTAAAACCAACTTTTCTAACAGAATTTGGAAGAGTTAGAGATGAGAGTTGGTTTTCTCTAAAAGCAAAATCCCCTATGTAGGTGACAGAATTTGGAATGTTTACCGAAGTTAACTCATTTGTTTCGAAGGTGTTATCTGCAATATGTGTAATTGAATTGGGTAGTATAACAGAATCAAGTTGATTTTGTCTAAAAGCGTATTCGCCGATAAATGTAACGGAATTTGGAATGTTTATTGAAGTTAGGTTGTTCTGCTCAAAAGCGTGTTTTCCGATGTATGCAACAGAATTTGGAATTATTACAGAGGCTAATTCTTTGCCCGATAAAGAGTAATCTTCAATTCTAGTTACAGTGCTTGGAATAACAATGTCTTTGTTGTCGCCTCGATAATCAAAAAGAGTGCCGTTTATTATTCTGAATCCGTCAAGGTCATATTCCATTAGGCTGTGCTCGGTAGTAATACTTGGGTCGAAGGCATTCGCTCCAATGCTTGTAACAGTGGGAGGTATTGTCACAGAATTTAGATAGTTATTATAAAATGCATTTCTTTCGATGTTTCTTACCGAGTTTGAAATGGTTATGGTGGTCAAGTAGTTTGACTCAAAAGCAGAAATTCCGATATCTGTAACTGAATTTGGAATTTCGAGCGAACTTAATGAGTTAAGCGCAAATGCAGATTGGCCAATATGAGTGAGTGAACTTGACAATGTAACAGAGGTTAATGTATTTGAACTAAACGCAAAATCCCCAATTTGTGTTACGGAATCGGGGATTGTAACAGAATATAGCTGGTTGTTTTCGAATGTATGATTTCCGATGATTTTAACAGAGTTAGAAATTGATACCGAGTTTAGGCTGTTTGCCCTAAATGAAGAAGAGCCTAAAAATGTAACAGAATTCGGTATTATCACAGAGGTTAGTACGTTAGTGTCAAATGCGTAAGAGCCGATGTAAGTTAGTGACTCAGGCAAAGTTAACCTCATAATGGAGCTTCCATAAAACGAGTGTACTCCGATGTGAGTTAAAGTGTTTGGAAATTCAACAGAATCTATAGGAACTTCGCTAAATGCGTAATTTGCAATGTGCGTAACAGTGTCAGGTATGACGATATCAAAAGAATCGCCCCTAAAATCAAAAAGAGTTGAGTCGATAATTCTAAATCCGTTTGAGTCATATTGCATTAAATCGTGATTTGTCTGCACGTCTGTGTCAAACGCCTGCGCCCCAATATATTCTATCGAGTCAGGCAGTGCTACTGAGCTAATTTCATTTTCAAAAAAAGCTAAATACCCGATATGAGTAACAGAAGATGGGATTGTCAGTGAAGTTATTGAGGAATACGCAAACGCATTATTGCCGATAAATGTCACAGAACTTGGTATAGATAAGGTTTTTATGTCAACACCATACATTGCGTAATCGCCTATCAATTTAACAGATTCGGGAATTTCTAAGGAAGTGATATTTCCGTGGGTATCAACCAACATGCCATCAACAATCAAGAAGTTTAGGCTGTTTTCAATCTTTGATTTATCGAAAATAAAATGACTAGAACCCAACCAATAATGACTTTCATAAAGCCCGTCAATTTCGGTAAAGTCATAGGAATTTCCAAAATGTTCAAGGTGAAAAACACCTTCTTGAAGTGCTCCTAAATTGGATATTGCAGTGACGCTTTTTGGAATATTAATTTCTTCGATATCTTTATCTAAGAACGCTGCAATGTCAATGTATTTAACTGATTCAGGAATTTCTACGGAAGTTAAATGTGCGCCAGTAAAAGCGGTTCTTGTTATGTGCGTTACTCCGTTTGGGATTTTAATATCGCTGTTAGTCCCAACATAATCATATAAAACTCCATCAACGATTACAAAGTCATTGGCGTTTTGGGTGACAAAAAATGGTAGAGCAAAATATGCAAAAGCCGATAGAAAAACTAAAGCAACGACTGCAATGATTAAGTTCCTTGCAGTTTTTTTCTTTTTTTGTGGTCTTTTTGTTTTCTTATCAACTTGTATGGGTAACTCATTTTCACTTGGCGGTGCTTTGTTGAATTGCACCGAGTTATTGTTATGCGTAGTGACATCTGGTTGTGGGACTGTAGTGGGCTTAGGTGCAGTGTTTTCCTCGTGCTCAATTGGATTTCCGCAATTTGAGCAAAAATTTTCATCATCAAGTGTTTTGGTTCCGCAATTTCCACAGAACATATATATCCCTCCGTTTCGTGTTTGTTATATATATTGGCATAAGTAGAAATCAATTTGGTTTAACTTGCAGGTTGTTCAATTGAGCTTTGTTCAGAAGCTAGGTTTTCTCGGAATTGTTTGGGTGTTACCAAATTAATCTTCTTAAAAGCTCTGCTGAATGTTTGATAATTCAAGTAACCTGCCTCGTTAGCAACAGAGTTTAAGGGAATTCTTAAGTCTGAAAGTAGCTTTTCGGTAGCTTTAATTCTAACAGAATTTAAGTATTCATTGAAGCCTACTTTCATGACTTTTTTAAAGTATCCGCTGAAATAAACAGGGTGAAGACCTAAATATTCTGCAACACTGTCAAGCGAAATATCTTTATTGTAGTTTTGCGAGATGAATTCACAAGCCTTGCTTATTCTGTCTTCTGACAATTTTGCATTATCGGTTTTTGATATTGTTAAAACTGCGGAATAGAACTTTTTCATCAACTCAATTTTTTCCTCTAAACCTGTTGTTTCAACAAAGGACATGATGTTCAAAGTTTCAGATGATATGTTATATATTTCCTTATTAGAAAGAGATATTACAACAATTGTTTCAGTGATGCATCGTATGAAGAAATTAAGGACTTCTTCTTGATTAATATTGAACTTTTCTGCAATCAAGAATAAATGTACTTCGTTTAACAAGTCATCAATATTCTTAGAATTGTTTTCAACTATTTCGTTCAATAGTTTTTTTCGAAAATGTGCTAGTGGTTTACGCTCTTTGTTGTTTATTTCGGTAACCTGATTAAGGTCAGTGTATTCACCTGGGAAACTTACAATATGTTTTGCCTTTAAATATGAGGGATAAACTTTTTCCAAAGAAGTTACTGTTTCTCCAACACAGGTTTTAAAATTAATATCATCTCCAAATTTATCGTTAATGCAAGTTTGCATTTCTTTGCTGGAATTTTCTAAACATATGAGGAACTCTTGATTTTTTTCATCTACATTAAATAATATAAAAATCTCAGAATTTTCGATATTCATTAATTCTGATGAATAATTTGAATAGTCAATGTTTTCGATAAAATTGCTCTGAATAAACTTAATAAGGTCGTCAGCAGAGGAGAAATAAGAATTGTTAATTTGATTTACCGCAATAACGCAAGGAATGAAAAATTCGTATTTGAAAGAAACTTCAAAATCCTCAGCCTGAGATA
>CAYJBU010000106.1:0-9448 GCA_964368155.1 uncultured Eubacteriales bacterium
ACTTGAAAATGGCTTTTTTTAGCGTGATAAAGCCATTTTCAAGTTGTTCAGCAGGTATTAAGTAAGGTCAATTTTTTGCATGACGCAATTTTTTTGATATGCACTGGTGAAAGTGTAATCAAACTATAGAGCTCTTTCAGAAAGACATTTTCTGATTACTTTGCATTAATGGAAAAGGGTACAATGAAACATTAAATTTCGTTGTACCCTTTAGATTTAAACTTATGTAATTTTACGGACAAACATCACACATGAACATAAAGAGTGTTCATGTAATTATGCGCCTCTGCAGAATTCTGCAGCTGCGTCTGCAGCACTTGCTGCGTCAGGTGTATATTTGTCTGCTCCGATTTGCTCGCAGAATGCATCTGTTACAGGTGCTCCACCAACCATGATTTTTACTTTATCACGAATTCCAGCTTCAGTAGCTGCTTTAACAACATCTTCCATAACATTCATTGTAGTTGTTAACAATGCTGAACAGCAGATGATTTGGCAACCTTCGTTGATTGCTGCTTCAACATATTTTTCAGGAGTAACATCAGTTCCTAGGTCGATAACTTCAATTCCTTTGCCTTCCATCATCATTTTAACTAGGTTTTTACCGATGTCATGCAAGTCTCCTTTTACAGTACCTATGCAAACTTTACCGATAGATTGAACACCAGCTTCAGCAAGGTGTGGCTTTAAAATATCAACGCCTCTGTTCATTGCTCTAGCAGCGACTAGAACTTCTGGAACGAAGATTTCATTATTTTTGAATTTGTCACCGATGATTCCCATACCAGCTAATAAGCCTTCGTCAAGAATAGTCTTAGGTGCAATGCCCTCATCTAATGCTTTTTGTACTAGTGCTTGTACGTCTTTTGCTTTTCCTTTTTGTAGAAATTCAGAAATTTCATTTGTAATACTCATAATTGACTCCTTTAATAATGTAGTTAAATTTTTCCTTTATTTTCACGAAACAAACTAGGCAAAACACCTGTTGTTCGTTTAAATACCTTAGTGTAATAGCTTTGGTCTTCAAAACCCACTGAATTTGCAATGTCAGCGAGACGAATTTCATTACTCAAAAGCAACATTTTGCTTTTTTCAATCCTGATGTTATTCAGGTATTTATTAAAACTTACACCGGTTTCTTCCTTAAAAATCTTGCTTAGATAACTTGCAGAGAGAAAAACAGCCTTTGCAGTGTCTTCAAGCGTAATTTTTTCAGTATAGTTGTTTCTCATGAAATGGACGGCTTTGTGAATAATATCAGAATGTCTCAAATTCTCAAAAACAAAAATGCTGTCGATTAGTTTGTTCATAGCATTTGTAAGCCAAACACATAAAGTGTCAATATCTCTTATTTGGTTTATAGAATGGAGATAATCCCTAGTTATTTTTAGTGTGTTCTCGCTGTCTGCACCTGCATTTATTGCTTCTCTTGAAATTAAAACTAACAGTTCATAAACTCGTGACTTAATTGTATCGAGTCGACCACTGCTACTGAAAAGTATGTGACCTAAAATTTCATTGAGATATAGTGAAGCGTCAGATTTGTTAGAATCCCCAATAGCCCTTAGCATTTTGTATTCTGTTTCAATCGGGTAGGTAGGTTTTGAATCCCCGCCTTTTAATTGTTTAATATACTCGCTTATTTGCCCTTGGATTTCGTCTGAAGCCTGTGTATTTAACTGTTTGTTGGTGATAATAACATCGTTTAAAAATCCTACAGCCATGTAAAGTAGAACAGATAGTGACTGAACTTTTGAAGCTTCGACATAGGGTATGTTTATTAATTCATTAGAAAGTGCAGTTTTAGTTCTTTTATTAATGTCTTTTCTAAGCTCAATGTCAATCCCAATAAAATCCTCTGGTTCAATCATTAAGAACGGACCAACTGTGATTTTGGCACATGAATGTTCCTCGTCGATAATAGGAGAAACAAAACAGGTTAATCCCATCGGACAAAAATAAATATACTTACCACCAAAACGCTCTGCCTCAACCATTCCGTATATATGCGCTTGCATGCAAGACTCACGGTCTAACTCTGCAATATCGCACATTTTGCAGCATGCACAACTATATCCAACATCGTGAAGTATTACGCCTTTGTTGTCTGTAACCGAACAGCCTAAACCTGAAGTGTGAGAAAAAGCATTTGCACAATCTTTTGCTAATTTTAAATCAAAATCATTACTTTGCAATTTGAACCTCTTTTCTTTTAAGTCATTATATCAAACAAGAAATCATCTTTCTTGTACTTTTTTATAATAATTGGTAATATTTTATGCTTGTGGTACAATTTTATCATATTACAAATAAAAGCACAAGAATTTACCAAATTTATAATAAATTAACAAGAAGTTTTGAAAGTAATGTAGTATAATAACTTAAATTTTAAAATTATATTGTCAGAGGAGAAGTATTATGAGTTTAGCAAATAATCCACTTATTCAAACTTTAAAACATGAAAAACACAGCAGACCTGCTTGGGTTCCGTTTTCTGGTGTACACTCAGGAAAACTCACAGGTATTGATGCAGAAGTTTCCTTGAAAGATGCAGATAAATTATTTGAAGCACTTATAGAAGTGAATAAACTATATAAGCCTGATGGGCAACCTGTTGTATTCGATTTACAACTCGAGGCAGAGATTTTAGGTTGCGAACTAGTCTGGACAGCAGACGGACCTCCTTCTGTTAAAACTCATCCATTAGAGGGTGATACAATGACAGTGCCTTGTGAATGCACTTTGCCTAAAATAACAGATGGTAGACTACCAATGGTAATTGATGTTATGAAAAGAATGAAAGAAGCTGTTGGAGAAACAACAGCGCTATACGGTTTGATTTGCGGACCTTTCACATTGGCAAGTCATCTTCGTGGAAACGACATCTTCATGGATATGTACGATGATGAAGATTATGTTCATTCTTTGCTTGAATATTGCACAAAATGCGCAAAACTTATGTCAGAGTATTTCATAAGTGCAGGAATGGATATCATCGCTGTGGTTGACCCATTAGTTTCTCAAGTTTCATCCGACCACTTTGAAGAATTTTTGTCAAAACCTTTCAGCGATATTTTTGAATACATTAAAGAGAAAAATGCTTTTTCGTCGTTTTTTGTTTGTGGTGATGCAACTAGAAACATTGATGTAATGTGCCAAACAAAACCGGATAGCATTTCTGTTGATGAAAATGTTGACATTGTTGCAGCTAAAGCTATTTCTGATAAATACGATGTTGTTATAGGTGGGAATATTCCGCTTACTTCAGTTATGCTGCATGGAACACAACAAGATAACATGAAATATGTTATAGAAATGATTGATGGAATTGAAGATCATCAAAACTTTGTTGTAGCTCCCGGTTGCGACATGCCATACGATGTTCCAATCGAAAACACAATTGGTGTAGCACAAGCTGTTATTGACACAGATAATGTAAGAGAGATAATTAAGAATTATGTAGCGGTAAAAGAAGATATTGAAGTTGATTTACCTGACTACAATTCTTTGAGCAAGCCTTTAGTCGAAGTGTTTACACTTGACAGTTTGACATGTGCTGCTTGTACTTATATGATGGGTGCTGCAAATTCTGCAAAAGAAATATATGGAGATAAAATTGATGTAATTGAATATAAATTTACAATCAAAGAAAATATCGCACGCTGTGTTAAAATGGGAGTTAAAAACTTACCATCAATATATATAAACGGCGAATTGAAGTTTTCCTCAATTATCCCTTCGAAAGAGGAACTTGGAACTGCGATAGATAAAGCAATAGAGGATATCGGTTAATGACTGATTTTTATCTTGTAACTGGATTTCTGGGCGCTGGAAAGACCACTTTTTTAAGTGGTTTTTTGCCACGCTTTAAGGGGAGAAATCTAAAAATAATAATAAACGAGTTTGGCAACAGTGGTGTTGACGGAAGCTTGTTGAAATCAATTGACGCTGAGCTTGAAGAAATTTGTGGAGGTTCGATTTTCTGCAGTTGTAAACTCGACAGATTTGAAAGTGCTATGAATGATTGCTTAAAGACTAATCCTGATGTCATTGTAGTAGAAGCATCTGGGTTAAGCGACCCAACTAATATTAAAAAGGTGCTTTCTGCATATGAAGAAAAAGGGCAATTGAATTATAAAGGATGCATTTGTCTTGTTGACGCAGTAAGGTTTCATAAAGTTTTTTCTACTGCAAGAGTATGTAAAAAGCAACTTGCAGTTTCAGATGTAGTGTTGATTAACAAAACAGATTTAGTAAGTGAGATTCATTTGGCAGAGTTAGAGGACGACATAAAAGATTATTTTCCATGTGTGATAATCGACAAAACTGTATTTGGAGTCACTGAATATGATTTTGAGAATATGAAAAGTTTAGCTAATGACAGCTTTGATGATACTGCATACTATGCTGACATCACAACACAAAAAGCTACTGTTTCGATTGATTTTTCAATGAGTTTGTATCAACTAGAAAAGTTTTTAAATTTGTTTGCTGAAGACACTGCAAGAATTAAAGGTTATGTAGAGCTTGAGGAATGTGGTACAGTTTTAGTGGATTGCGTAGGGCCGATGATAAGTGTGAAAACAGTCCCTCAACTAACTGACATAGAATATGGAATTAACGTAATGGCAACAAAGGGACAACCACTCAGAAAGTCACTAAAGAATGCAATATCATTATATTATAATTATACTAGTGTGAGATTTGGTTAAGATGAATGGATGGTGTTGAAATTGAGTTTAGAGGAAAAAATTAAACAACTTGGAGCTCTTAATACCGGAGTTGCCCAAGTAAAAGATATGGTTTTTGATAAAGGGTTTAGAAGAGCTTGCGAAAGTAATGCTTGCGGAAGATATAATCGATGTTGGACTTGTCCACCTTGTGTGGGTGAAATTGATGACTTGATTAATTTAGTTAAGGGCTATAAAACAGCAATCGTCTATCAAACTATCGGGGAATTAGAAGACAGCTATGATTTTGAAGGAATGATGGAAATAGGCGATGTTCATAAACAGTTGGATATCAAAGTTAGTGAATACTTGGAAGAGAAGTATAGCAAAGATAGTTTTCTGCTTTTAGGGGCAGGAGGTTGCAGAATTTGCGAAAAATGTGCTAAAATAGATAATACTCCATGTAGGTTTCCTGATAAGGCGATGCACTCTTTAGAAGCATATGGCGTTTCTGTAAGTGTATTGGCTAGCCTTTCAGGTTTGAAATATATAAACGGGGAAAACACTGCTACATATTTTGGTGCTGTTTTTCAAAAGTAATATACAGTTATTTATTAGTATAGATATTATAGAAATGATACTATTTAACATAGTGCAAAAGGATGGTCATTAATATGGCGCTTGTATTGATACATAAAGGGGAAGAAACTAAAGAGATAAGAGCAGAGGTTAATACTCCTATTTCTACTTTGCTGGAATTAGGAGAACACAGTATTGATTACCCTTGTGCTCAAAAAGGTATATGCAAAAAATGTCTGGTAAAAGCCACAGGAGAACTTTCACTACCATCAAAAGAGGAACTTGAAATATTAAATGATGATACGTTTGAAGGGTTTCGCCTTGCTTGTGTTTCTAAAATCATGGGTGATTGTGAGATTTTCATCGAAGAAGAGGAAGAGATGAAAGTTGCTATCGTGAAACAGGCTGTTACTAATTTTAATCCATATCATCAAAAATACGGGATTGCAGTAGATGTTGGAACCACGACTTTGGCGATTAGCTTGTATGAAAATGATAAAAAGATTGAAACAATTACTCAAAAAAATCCACAGATTACTTTTGGTGCAGATGTGATTAGCAGAATTGAAGCGCAAATGGCTGGAAAAATAGATGAAATTGCAGATTGTGTCGTCGGTGGAATGAATGAAATTATTTCCATTTTGTGCGAGAGAGCTAAAATTTCTGAAAATGAAATTGACAGCGCAGTGATTACAGGGAACACAACAATGCTTCATCTTTTGACAAAGCATGATTGCAATCCGTTGTCACACTCGCCTTTCGAGGCAGAGTATTTAGCTGGTGATGAAGTATATGCTAATGAGATTGGCTTAAATATTTTGTCTACTGCTAAAATTTATCTGCCAAAATGCTTTAGTGCGTTTGTTGGAGCAGATATCTCCACAGCAATTCTTGCAACTAAAATGTGTAATACGAGTGCAACATCACTCTTGATTGATATAGGGACAAATGGTGAAATGGCTTTGTGGCACAATGATTCTTTAAGTTGTTGTTCAACAGCTGCAGGACCAGCATTTGAGGGAGTTGGAATTCGCTACGGAATGCACGGGGTTAACGGTGCTATTGACAAAGTAGAGTTTAAAAACAGGGAAATAATTACAAAGACTATTGGAAATTCTCCCGCCTGTGGAATTTGTGGTTCCGGTGTTATTGACTGCGTTGCAGTAATGATTGAAAGCGGAGTTTTAGATGAAACTGGGATGATTGATGAATTAAACGAAGAATATGAAGACAGAATTTCAGAGATTGACGGAGATTCTTTTTTTGAGTTTTCAAACAGCGTTGGAATTTGCGGAAAAGATATTCGTGCGGTTCAACTTGCAAAAAGTGCAATTTGTTCGGGGGCGCAAACTCTTTTGCATGAAAAAAATATTACAGCAAATGAGATTGAAAAGGTCTATATAGCAGGTGGTTTTGGGAGTTTTGTTAATATTCATAATGCGGGTAAAATTGGTCTAATTCCAGAGGAGTTTATCGAAAAAGTTGAAATATTGGGAAATGCTGCACTGTTAGGAGCCGAAATGCTACTTCTGAATAGAAACTTACAAAGTGAGATTAATAAAATCACAAGCGATTTTGACTTAACTGATCTTGCCGCAAGTCCGTTTTTTATGGATGCATACGTTGATAATATGTATTTTGAATAACAATTCTACCAATTTTATAAACAAGATTTTAGAATATTGTTAAATTTTTAAAAAACTTGTTCATTCTCCTTGCAAATCAACCCAAAATACTGTAAACTATAAACATAAAACAATTTTGAAAGGATTTGCTTTATGTCTTTAAAATTAGATTGCAAGTATTTAGATGGATTTGTAAACGAGGATGAACTTTCGTTTATTGCTCCTCAAGCTAAAATAGCTCATGAGTTATTAACAAGCGGAAAAGGAGCTGGGAATGATTTTCTTGGATGGACAACATTGCCGACCGATTATGACAAAGAAGAATTTGCCAGAATAAAATCTGCTGCAGACAGAATTAAAAATAATTCTGACGTGTTCATTGTTATCGGTATTGGAGGGTCATACTTAGGAGCGAGAGCGGCGATTGAGTTTTTAAAATCCGAAAGTTACAATGTTTTGCCAAAAGAAACACCACAAGTTTTTTATACAGGTAACAGTATAAGTTCCTCAGCATTAACAGAACTATTAAAAATCTGTGAAGGCAAGGATATTTCAATTAATATGATATCTAAGTCGGGGACAACCACTGAGCCTGCAATAGCGTTTAGAGTTTTCCGTGATTTGCTAGAAAAGAAATATGGAAAAGAAGAAGCTAAAAGCAGAATTTTCTGCACAACAGACAAAGCTAAAGGTACATTAAAACAATTAGCAGATACTGAAGGTTATGAAACTTTCGTAGTACCCGATAATGTAGGAGGCAGATTTTCAGTCTTAACTGCTGTTGGTTTATTACCGATTGCTGTATCAGGTGCTGATATTGATGCGCTTATGGAAGGCGCAAAACTCGCACAAGAAGCTTTTAACGATTGCGATATAATGAAAAATGATTGTTATAAGTATGCTGCGGTTAGAAACATCCTTTACAACAAAGGAAAAACTAACGAAGTTATGGTTAGCTACGAGCCATCTCTTGCTATGCTTAATGAATGGTGGAAACAGCTATATGGTGAGAGTGAAGGCAAAGATCAAAAAGGATTGTTCCCTGCTAGCGTAGTTTTTTCAACAGATTTACATTCTATGGGCCAATACATCCAAGATGGAAGACGTTCATTGTTTGAAACAGTTGTTATAGTAGACAAACCAAGATATGAAATTGAAATTGGAGAAGACGCGACAAATGTTGATGGTCTAAATTTCCTTAAAGGGAAAACAATGGATTTCGTAAACAAAAAGGCGTTTGAAGGCACCGTGCTCGCACATAACGATGGTGGAGTCCCTAATCTTGTTCTAAGAGTTCCTGATTTTACAGAGAAATCATTAGGAGAACTTATTTATTTCTTTGAAAAAGCTTGTGCAATTTCTGGTTACATGTTAGGGGTTAATCCGTTTGACCAACCAGGTGTTGAGAGCTATAAAAAGAATATGTTTGCTCTTTTAGGAAAACCGGGTTACGAGGACGAAAAAGAAAAATTGGAAAAAAGACTTAGCAAATAATTATATTTTTGAAGGAGGAGTATCACATGATAACTCTATTAATCGGTAAAAAAGGTTCCGGAAAAACAAAAAAACTCATCGCTTGTGCTCAAAAAGCATTAGAGGCAACAAATGGTAATGTCGTTGTTATTGAAAAAGGACAAAAACTAACATACGAAATTTCTCACGAGGCAAGACTAATAGACACAGATGCATACAATATCTGCGGTAAAGATGCTATGTTTGGTTTTATTAGTGGTATTTGTGCAGGTAACTATGACGTTACAGATATTCTTGTTGACTCAACATTAAAAGTAATTGGAAGCGATATGCAAGATTTAGAATGCTTGGTTAAGAATCTTTTTGCTTTAAGCGAAAGTGCAAATGCTAACATAACTCTTTCTGTTTCAGCAGGAGAAGAAGATATTCCTGACATACTATCAGAATATATCCAAAATTAATTAATAATTGTATTAACAGCGAAGCATTTGAATTTTGATTTGAGTGTTTCGCTGTCGTAATTAACCTAGTTCAGTTATGATTATTTTCAAATACTAAAATTTGGGCAAAAAAGAATAGGTTGCAATGAATATTATTCTCTCGCAACCTAATTTTTTCTTAGCTTATTTATGAAGCGTTGCTGATTAACATATGGTAGTATTCCAATATACTATAAATTTATTATGCATCGGCATAAGTGTTTTCGCATTTTTGAAGTGTTTCTATTAGTTTTAACATCAATTCAGGATTGCTTTGTTTTTCGTATACATCTCTTTCTAATTCAGACACAATTTCCTCAATGTCAGAAAACAAGATACAATACATTTTTTGATATAATTCGTTATTTTTCATTATTACTCCATTCTTTTCACAATATATAGTCTGTGATTGCAATTTTTCACTATATATTGAGTTTTGTGTAAAAAATAATATTTTATTCAAAAAAATATTGACAAATTCAATTTTTTGTTGTAAAATATATTAGTGTTCAGGAGAGATATGGCGAATGGCTCCCTGAAATTATAAATGTGGCGGCATAGCTCAGTTGGCTAGAGCATTCGGTTCATACCCGGAGTGTCGATGGTTCAAGTCCATTTGCCG
>CAYJBU010000107.1:0-9340 GCA_964368155.1 uncultured Eubacteriales bacterium
GTTTTCTATTGAATTTTGTCGTGGAATAGTGTATTATTAACTGTGTAATGAATTATTTTAGGAGGTTCACATGACAGATAACAAAAAAAGAGAGCTTGAAATTATCGCTGCTAAGGTTAGAATTGGAATTATCGAAGGTGTTTTCAATGCAAAATCAGGACATCCCGGCGGTTCGTTGTCAGCTACTGATATTTACACATATTTGTATTTTAATGAAATGAACATTGATCCCAAAAATCCAAAATGCCCAGATAGAGATAGATTTGTTTTGTCCAAAGGACATTGTGCTCCGGGACTTTATTCTACTTTAGCACAACGTGGCTATTTTGATGTTTCGGAGTTAAAAAAACTAAGACATATAGGTGCAATGTTGCAAGGGCATCCCGATATGAAAGGCACTCCAGGTGTCGACATGAGTTCAGGTTCTTTGGGACAGGGTATTTCTGCTGCGGTCGGAATGGCTTTGGCAGCAAAAATTGACAATAAAGACTACAGAGTGTATACACTTTTAGGCGATGGAGAAATTGACGAGGGACAGGTTTGGGAAGCATCAATGTTTGCTTCACACAAAAAACTAGACAACTTGTGTGTAATTGTAGACTACAATGGTTTTCAAATTGATGGTCACATTAGTGAGGTTGCAGGTCCAGAACCGATTGATAAAAAGTTTGAATCATTTGGTTTTCACGTGATTTCTATTAACGGAAACGATTTTGATGAGATTGAAAAAGCTTTTGAAGAAGCTAAATCAATTAAGGATATGCCAACTGCGATAATTGCAAAAACCGTTAAAGGCATGGGCGTTTCTTTTATGGAAAATAATGTTGAATGGCACGGTGCTGCACCAAATGCAGAACAATATGAAATTGCTATGGGCGAGCTTAAAGCTAATTTAGCTAGTTTAGAGGCTTAATTATTTTACTACTCTTATCAATTTTTCTCTGCATGAATAAGAGATTTACTATAATATTTACACACCGAGGCGGAGCGGTGGAATGGAGTTTCAATATGGCAGAAATGATAAAAAAAGCTACTAGAGAAAGTTTTGGCGCTGCATTGTGTGAGATTGCTAAGACTAATCCTGATATATTAGTTTTAGACGCTGATTTAGCGGCAGCAACAAAGACAGGTGCATTTAAAAAAGTTTATCCCGATAGATTTTTTAACTGTGGGATTGCAGAGTGCAACATGATTGGTATTGCTGCAGGACTTGCTACTTGTGGCAAAATTCCTTTTGCTGCATCTTTTGCAATGTTTTCTGCAGGACGTGCGTTTGAGCAAGTTCGTAATTCAGTTGGATATCCAAAACTTAATGTAAAAATTGCCGGTTCACACGCAGGAATTTCAGTGGGTGAAGACGGTGCAACTCATCAATGTTGCGAAGACATTGCATTGATGTCCGTTATTCCCGGAATGGTGGTGTTAAATCCATGCGACCATTATGAAATGGTTGAAGCAGTAAAAGCTATGGCTGAATACAACGGTCCATGCTATGTTAGATTAGGCCGTTTGCCGGTTGAGTCTGTAAATCATAATGATGATTATAAATTTGAGCTTGGAAAAGGAATTGAATTAAAAGATGGTAACGATGTTACTATTATTGCTACAGGTCTGTTGGTTCAAGAGGCATTGCAAGCTGCTAAATCTTTAGAGGAAAAAGGTATTAGTGCAAGAGTGATTAACATTCACACCATTAAACCTCTAGACGAAGAGATTGTTATAAAAGCTGCTAAAGAGACTGGTAAAATAGTTGTTTGCGAAGAACACAGTGTTATCGGTGGATTGGGCAGTGCAGTTGCATCTGTTTTAGCAGAGAAGTGTCCTACTCCTTTGAAAAAAATCGGAATCAACGATGAGTTTGGACATTCGGGTCCTGCTCTTGATTTACTAAAAGAATTCGGTTTAACTTCTGATGGAATTGAAAAAACGGTTTTAGAATTTGTTAAGTAGTTGAAATTATACAATATAACAGTGATGCAGAAAACATAAAGTTTTTTGCATCACTGCTTTTGTTTGGTATATTTTAGTAAAATGAAAGTTGCTCGTTAATCACAGGAAAAGAGTGTAGATACTTAAACACTTCAGAAGGTCGGTATTCAATCCCTCTTTTTTTACATTCGCTGACAAAAATTTTCATTAAATTATTGTGATTATCGCTGGTCACTTCATAAGAATATCCATACTTGCTATGGTATCTTTCTTTCATGTTCGGAAAATGTCGGTCTAATGCAGCGTAAAAATATTCTCTGTCTCCCTCTCTTAATGTAACGCCAAATCCAAAACAGATGATTCCAAATACATTTGCACGTTGACAATAGTCCAAAATTCCCATAAGATTTTCTTCTGTGTCGTTGATGAAAGGTAAAATGGGTGACAGCCAAACTACAGTGGGAATTCCGTTTTCACTAAAAGTCTTTAGTGTCTTATATCTCTCTTTTGTAGTGCAAACGTTAGGTTCAAGAATTTTGCACAAGTCCTCATCAAAAGTTGTAAGTGTCATTTGAACAACAGCTTTTGATTTTTCGTTGATTTTTCTTAGTATATCTAAATCTCTTAAAATCAAGTTGGATTTTGTTTGAATTGCAACACCGAAACCGTGCTTTTCAATCACTTCGAGACATTGTCTAGTGTATCTGATTTTTTCTTCAAGCGGAATGTAAGAATCAGTCATAGCCCCTGTGCTAATCATGCAAGGTTTTCGCCTTTTTTTAAGTTCTGTGTCAAGTTGAGCAGGAGCATTAGTCTTAATCTCAATGTCTTCAAAATCGTGATTTATTTGATAACATACACTTCTGCTGTCGCAGTAAATACATCCATGGGTGCAACCTCTATATAAATTTATCCCGTTTTTTGCCGATAAAATGGATTTATATTCTTTAAAATGATATTTCATAATCAAGCAGAGGCTATTCTAGGCATCCACATAGGTTCTTTAGCAAGTTCTGCATTAACATATTTTATCAGCAGTTCAGCACGCAATTCAGTGTTGCTCCAAAGATTTTTTCTTTCTTCTGGGTCGTTAAGTAAATCGAAAATCTCTCCCATTTCTTGATTTTGATAAACTGTGATTTTATATCTTTCATCTACATAAGTTCTCAGATTGACTGTGCTAGGCTCGTGGTGGTGTTCGCAAATAATATGGTCTCTAGCTTTTTCTTGTTCACCTTTCCATACCTTATATTGGCTTTTACCAGTCATTATATTAGGAATTTCCATTCCAAGTGCGTCAAGCACAGTTGGAGTAAAGTCAACCAAAGTTTGTAGAGCTGAATTTACGCCTTTCTTAATTCCTTTTCCTTTTACAATAAATGGAATTTTAATTAATTCTTCATACATAAAAGGACCTTTTGCGGATAAACGATGTTCACCGATAAAATGACCGTGATCAGTGGTGAAAACAATTAAAGTGTCGTCTTCAAGGTCTAATTCCTTTACTTTGTCGATAATTTTACCTATGTATTTGTCCATCATAGAAACCATTCCATAGTATATGCTTTTACATTTTCTTAGAATTTTTTCGTCTTGACAATGATAGTTCATTCCATGAATTCCAAATCCTGTTTCACGATATTTATCATATGAACTCTCTCTGCTTTGCGTCATTTTGAAATGCTCTGGGAGTATGTCGAATTCTTCATCATCATGCTGTGGCATTGAAAGCTTGTCAGGGTCGTACATAGAGTACCAAGGCTCGGGAACAACATATTGGGGGTGTGGATCAAAAAAGCTAGCCCACAAAAAGAATGGTTTCTCACTTTTCTTGTGTTCTTCTAGTTTAGCGTTTGTTCTATCAGCAATCCATGCATTGTAATGGAATTTCTCGGGAATTTCCCAAACACTAGGACCTGTAGTTGACTTGGTTCCTGTTGGAGGTACAAAATAATCTCTCCAATTTGATAAACCGTTTTCTTCCATCCAAATTGCATAGTGCTGGCCTACATGTGCTTCGTGTGTGTGATTTCTAGCAAGTTCTACATGGTCAAAACCATAAAAAGTATCATTGTAATTTTTCCAAAAGTCTAAATCTTGAAGAATTGGATATGCCTCTAATGATGGGTACTCTTCTGTTGAGGCGAGTGGTTGAAAATGCGCTTTGCCAATGAGAGAGGATTGAAATCCTTTTTCTTTCAAAATTTCTCCTAGTGTCAATGCGGTTTCAGGAAGTTTTGTTCCTAAAGTCCACGCTCCGTGTTGAGATGGATATTGACCAGTAATTATACTTGCTCTTGTTGGTGTGCAAGTTGGATTTGGACAATACGCTCTGTCGAAAAATGCTCCTTCGTCTGCTAACTTATCCAAATTTGGAGTGTTAATTTCCGAGTTATACTTTCCGATAGTATTTAACTGTTGTTGGTCACTAGTGATTAGTAGAATATTCATACTTAACTCCAATCTATGTAATTTACATAGAATTATATCAAGTATTTTCTTTTTTGTCAATTCTGGTTCATAATTTAATTGACGATTAGTGCGTTAGTGTGATAAAATGAAGAAAAAAGAATGGAGAATAAATATATGTCAGGAATTCTTGGAACTAATTTAGTAACACAAGTAGCGTTTATTGTAAAAGATATCGAAAAAACCAAAGAGAAATTTGCTAATTTTTTTGGAGTAGAAGCTCCTCAAACTGTTCTAGCTGGTGATTATGAAATCACAAAAACAGTAGTCGAGGGTAAGCCAGCGCCTGATGCAAAATGTAAAATGGCATTCTTTGATGGTGGACCAAACGTGCGAATAGAATTGATTGAGCCAAATGGAGTGAAAAGTACATGGCAAGATTTTTTGGACGAACACGGAGAGGGAATACACCACATAGCATTTAATATCAAGAAAATGGATGATAAAATTACTGCTTGTGAAGAAAATGGAATGAAGTGCACTCAAAGAGGGATTTTTGGAAATGGTGGCGGTGAATATGCTTATATTGACGCAACGAGTGATTTAAAGTGTTTTATTGAATTGCTTGAAAATTATTAAGTGTGTTTTGTGTGAATTATGGAGTCGGTTGAAAAATCGACTCCTTTTTTTTTATATTTATGATTGACAAATCGGTATGTGAGTGCTATAATCAAACTGTACTAGTTAAACGGTACAGTTTGATTATAGCAAAATATAAATTCCTGAATATAATAATTATTTTAGAATAATATTAAACTAATTTTCATTGAATAGATTAAAAACAACAGCCTTGTGTACTATTGCTATAGTACACAATCGGAAAAATTAAGAAAGGAGCGCTTATTTTGACAGATATTTTTAACGATTTTGCTTTATTAGCTGGAAGTGCTGTTACATCTCAAGTGATTAGTCATATTAAGCGTAAACTTTTGTCAGGTGAATTGTCCTTTGGAGATGAACTACCTTCAAGAAGAAAACTTGCAGTGATGCTTGGGATTAACCCAAATACAGTTCAAAAAATCTATAAACAGCTAGAGGACGATGGGGTTATTGAGACTACAAACACCTCAAAAAGTGTTGTATGTGCTAATACTGAATTTGTTAAATCATTAAAAGATGAATTAACTGAAGAAGAACTTAAAAAAACTCTCTACTCACTTAAACAAAGCGGAGTCACATTTAAAGAATTAATAGACATGATTGCGAAATTGTGGGAAGAATAAACTGATTTTTGTTTAATAATGTAATGATATATCAGTGAACAAACAAGAAACCAGCCTAAGAAAAATCAACAAATTGCAGATACTGAAAGGAGTATTGTGATATTTATGAAAAAAAATACACTAACAGGAATTGGTCTTAATTTTTACTATGAGGGAAAAGATGTTGTACCCAAAGTAATTATTGTATGTATTTCCTTCATTGCAATTCAAACTGGCATATTAATCTCTGCTATGAAAAGTTTGCAATATAATTCTCAGCCTAATTATTTATTAGAAGATGGAAGCTATGTAAATCCTATTACAATTTCAGAGGCAATTGATAATTCATGGATTTTGATTGTATTCATGATATTTTTAAGTATTTCATTGGCAATGCCGTATTATATCGTGGTTAAAGATTACCACGGAACAAAGCGCAGTCATGCAATAAAGACATTACCTTTTCCAAGATGGATAAACTATGCAGCTAAACTCTTTTTTGCACCAATGATGTCTATAGGGATTTACTTGTCACAATTTATTTCAGTTATATTATCATATTATCTATTTCCTTTTTTTGCCGACGGGTTAAGTTTTACTGGATATAGAAGCCGTGATTTATATTTATCTTTTGTCCAAAATGATTTTTTGAGAACTTTTTTTCCTATGAACTATGGGGTGTTGATTTGGATTGAAATAATTGTATTAATGTCGGTTGTTTGCTTGTATGTGTGGTTGTGTTCCTTAAAACAAAATTTTGACAAAAATTATTTTATTAGATTAGGGTTCTCGTTGCTCCCAATTTTGATAACATTTTTCGCATTTATGGATACAGATACTAGATCAGGAACATTTGTATTTGGTACTTATATTATGGTAGATTTGCTTGTTGTGTTTGTAATCACGGTTCCTCTTATTACTTTAATTTCATTAGCTTATAAACGTATAAAAATTTAGACGACAGCAAGAAAGAGAGGCTCATATGACAATTTTTAAACAGTTAAAGTTCAAAATGCTTGTAGTATTAATGATAGCAATTCTAATTTGCTGTGTGGGAATTACAGTGCTAGGAGTTAACATTTTAAACCAAGAAAAAAATAGTGAAACACTTTATATCAACCATGTTTCAGGGGACAGCAGTGTTTTTGACGAAGTTGGACTTTCGGGAATGATAACAGATACTAATTTATATAGATATGATTTTTTCATAGATAATCAAGGCAAGAATTTTGAAATTACCACAGGCGACACAGTGAACGATACTTTAGGTATTGGTTATTTTCATGTAAATATCGGAGCGTATAAATTAATTAATAATAAGGATAAGCTTTACATTGACAGGTATGAATTAAATATGGAAGAAGCAGATATTATTGATGTTTTTATAGGAAAGGAAGTGGAATATTATCAGGTTGCAGATGATGAGGGGAACACAAGTGAAGTAGAAGAGACATATTTTTTCAATGAATATAAGGTGGAAAAGGCAAATGTGTCTTTTAGGGTAGTGGATGCTAGAGGGTATTGGGTAAACGTTGGAGACGCAGATTTTTACTATGATTTTAGCGGTGTTGAAGATTTTACACTAAAAGGTCCGAGGACTTCCGGTTTAACAGAAGAAGAGTTTATTGAGTATAACAATAGTACTGATTTGCTATTTGAGTCTCAAGAGATAACAGAAGTGTATTATCCTGAAAGTGATGATACTTACATTAATTTTGGTGAAATGTCCGCGAAAATTCACGACAAACAGTATTTTATACTTCCAACAAACGAATTTTCAGTTGGGAAAAATGGGATTTACACTTTTTACGATAACGATGTTGAGCGAGTAGCGTATTTTGATATAAATGAAGAAAATAAGGCTAATAAAATTGCAGTTGCAATAATTGCACACCACGACAATATTGTAATGCTGTCTACACAAAACAAAGGCGAAAAAGAGGAATTGTTTGTATCAGTATTAGACACGAACACAAACGAATTCATATCAGAAGATTTTTCTATTGGAGAATTTTCATTATCGGATTCACCCAAAATGTATAGGGAAGAAGATTTTGTTGTTATTCAATGTAAAACAGAAGAAGTAGATAGTTTTGTGTCTATCAAAATAGGTGAGGACGGTTCTGCTTTTGTAGTAGACAGTACTGAGATTGGCAATATCGAAAGTTCATATATTCAAGATGCTTTTTATGAAAACGGAAAATTTTATATTCTAAGATATGTAGAAGAATACCTACAAGCCTCTTTATATATTGAAAAAAAACCATATGTCAGCAGTCAAGGAATATACAACATAATTGAAGTGTACGAAAATGGCGAGAATTTGTATATAGGAGAGGTTGTTACTGACATTTGGGAGTATAGAGTGCAGTATATGGGCTTTATGAAAGAAATATATGACATGAAATTTATTAAATCATCAGATTTTACTTAGATACTTGGATTTTCTAAAGTAGTTAAAAAAATAATGAAAGGATAGTCACAGGCTGAAGCTTATATTCTTCAACTAAGTTTTGAGCGGAAACCATGGCATGGTCATAATTATGATTAACATTAAAGAGTTAAATTTCAACTATGCAGAAAGCACAGGAGTTTATAGATTTGACTTAGATATAAATGATGGCGAAATAATTGGATTATTTGGGCAAAATGGGGCAGGGAAGACAACTCTTTTAAAACTTTTAGCCGGGATAATCAAACCTTTAAGTGGTGAGATTTTATTTGATGAAAAAGAGTTAGATTACAATCTTTATAACGACATTGCATATATAAGCGAGGAGTTAAGCCTGTTTTCTGAATGGAGCGTTGACGAGCATAAAATATTCTATAAAACAGCATTCAATAAATTTGATGAAGAAAGATTTAGAAAATTAATACTGTTTTTTGAATTAGATATGGGGAAAAAGGTCAAAAATTTTTCTAAAGGGCAAAAGGCGAAATTAGAACTAGCAATTGGTTTTTCTAAAGGAGCAAAATATATTTTTTTAGACGAGCCGTTTTTGGGTAGCGACCCACTAGTAAGGGCGGATTTTCTAAAAATAATGGCTGGATTAATCAAAGGCGATGACATAATATTTATTGCAACGCATTTACTTTCAGAGATTGAGCAGTTTATAGATAGAAGTATATTTATAAAATATGGTAGAAAAATTGGAGATTATTCATCAGACGAAATTTTAGAAAAGGGTGGACTGATTAACGTGTCAAAAGAAGTGTTTAATTACGACAGAAAAAAGATTGATGAATTGTTTAATTGAAACTAATTTATGTTTATCACATTGAAGAAAGGTATGGTTATTCCTATGAAAGAGATAAATAAAAAAGCTTTGGTTGCCATGGGTATAACAATTATTCTTATTGTTTCATTAGTTGTGTATTTTACACCACTTAGTTTGTCCGATGTATTAAAGGGCGATGCAAGGATTCTTATTTCAATAAGTGATTTAATTGTTGAAAACAACAATAGTAAGATAGATTATTCTACATACGATGATTTATCTAGCGAGCAAACAGAGGAGATAAAACAGGTTTTAAACAACTATACATATAAAAGGAATATTACTACTTTTTTCTCTGATGGTTCAGTGAGTGGTGCGATTGAAAAAATCCTGTATATTTATATTTACAATGAAACAGGAGAAGCAACCATTATTATGATTGCAAGCGATAACCAAATGTTAGTTAATTCACAAGCACACACGATGAAAAGAGCTAGTGATTTGATTAATCAAATAATGTAT
>CAYJBU010000108.1:0-9302 GCA_964368155.1 uncultured Eubacteriales bacterium
CAGCTTCTTTGCAGATTTTACCCACTCATATGGCAGATTTGAGGGTGAATTATGGGAGTGAAAATCCATTTGCAATTTTAATTCCTGTGTGGGTTGTTTCATTTACAGTGTTGCTTTCGGTGATAGTTTTGGCGAAAATAATAGACAAAAGCTCTGGTATTGTGGCGAGTACAGAAAATATAAAAATAACCGATAACAAAAAAAGAGAGGTGTGAGAATTGAGGTATATAGGTGAGTTGCTGCCCGTTTTGATTGTCGCTTTGGTGGTGGTAATTGGTTACTTAAAAAAAGTAGCAATTTTTTCAACCTTTGTAGTTGGAGCAAAAAAGGGAATTAGCACAACAGTTTCTATTTTGCCAACGCTAATAGGTATAGTAACAGGTATTACGATGCTTTCTGCTTCCGGTGCACTAGATGCACTGGTTAATATCTCCAAGCCTTTGTTTACAAAGCTGAATTTCCCCAGTGAATTACTTCCTTTAGCAATTTTACGTCCAATTTCTGGTAGTGGCGCGAAAGCAGCGGTGATCAACATTTTTGAAAATCACCATCCCGACAGTTTTATCGGAATGGTGTCATCGGTGCTTTCAAGTTCAACCGAAACCACATTTTATGCAATATCGGTTTATTTAGCAGGAAAAACATATAAATCACTTTCTTACACTATCCCTATTGCACTTTTCGGAGATTTTCTTGCAGTGGTTTTAAGTGTGTTTGTTGTAAGAATTATGTATACCTCGCCAATTTAAATACAGGAGAATTTTGTTCGTGATTTTGCAGTATTTCTATGATAAAGAATCGTTTTTTACAGAAATAAGGATATATTTTTCTCAAAGATTTTCGCCACTTTTTTAATGGATGAGCTATAGCAATGAATGAAGATAATAGTAAAAAAATTATTAATTTATAAAAAAATACTTGAAATTTGAATGTAAATATAGTATAATCATTTTTAGTTAATTTGGGACAAGCGTCAGCTGTGCCATGGAATATGCGAGCGGACAGGTCTGCGCGGCGGGCGCCCGTGAACCATGTCAGGCGGGGAACCGAGCAGCATTAAGCGGATCTGCCCGTGCGATGCAGGCAACCTGTCCGTTCACATATTTCATGTACTTTTGGACTTGTCCTTTTTTATTAACGGTAGCTATAGTGATTTTTCTATAATTCAAAGATTTTATAGATTTTTCGTTGAAAAGTTGGTTTTGCACAGGTGAATAACTTTTAAATACATTGCTAAAGAGAGGATATGCTTGATTATGTCGTATAAAGTGTTGTACAGAAAATATCGTCCGAAAGCTTTCAGCGATGTTGTAGGACAAAATCAAGTTACACAAACTCTTAAAGGAGAGCTTGAAGCAGGACGGATTGCACATGCATATTTATTTACCGGTTCAAGAGGGACAGGAAAAACTACTTGTGCTAAGATTATGTCAAAAGCAGTGAATTGTTTAAACTTACAAGATGGAGATCCATGTAATGTTTGCGAGAACTGTGTGGGAATTGACAATGGTACCATTATGGACGTAATGGAAATCGACGCCGCAGGTAATAACCGTGTAGACGATGTTAGGTCGCTTATTGAAGAGGTTGCTTTTACACCATCAAGGACGAAATACAGGGTGTATATAATTGATGAGGTGCATGAACTTTCTACTGCTGCATTTAATGCGTTGTTAAAAACATTGGAAGAACCCCCTCCTCACGCAATTTTTATTTTGGCGACTACAGAAGTTCAAAAACTTCTTTCTACTATTCTTTCAAGATGTCAGCGTTTTGATTTTAGGAGGATTACTCCTGATGATATTGCAGGCAGATTGGAATTAATTGCAGAAAAGGAAAATGTATATATAGACCACGATGCAGCTTTATTAATTGCAAGAATTGCCGATGGAGGCATGAGAGATGCAATTTCAATTCTGGACCAATGTATCGGTAGAAGTAAGGAAATTGATTGCGGTGTTGTTGAAGAAACTGCTGGAATTGTGGGAAGGCAACATGTTTTTTCGCTTACAAATGCTATATTGTCTGGTGAATGTTCTGTCGCAATTCAAATCATTTCGGATTTATATGATAGTTCTAAAGATTTAAGCAAGTTGTGCGAAGAACTTACCAACCATTTTAGATATTTAATGCTTGTAAAAACTATGGGAGACGACAAAGGCAGTATTGTGATGAGCGAAGATGAATTGTCATCTCTTAAAGAGCAAGCTGTGGGGATGCCTCTATCAATGATTATTCACAGCCTTGACAGTTTTCAAAGAACACTCGATAAAATGAGATACTCAAATCAAAGAATTGAGCTGGAAATGACTTTTGTTAGACTGTGTTCACCCGAGTTAGATAATACTTCGGATGCTTTAATCAGAAGAATTGAAGCGTTGGAGCAAAGGAAATTCACAGTTTCAGCTACTGATTCAATTAAAGAATTGAGAAAAGCAGCTGCTGAAGTTGACAATACTCCCAAAAGTAATATTTCAAGCGATATTATTAAGCTGTCTGAGAATGCACAGCCATTTACAGATTGGGCAGAGGTTATTCATCAAATGAAAAACGTTTCGATGACTGTTGGAATGGCGTTTGCAAAATCAAATGCATATATCAGCGGGGACTATGTTTTGGTTGATGGAACCGATATGGTTTTTGAATATTTAAGGAGTAATCCACAATATAAAGATAACTTGCGTGATGCAATTTTTGCTATCACTGGTAAGAATTATAGATTAGGGCCTTATAGAGGGAAAAAAGTTTCTGAAAAAAAAGATGCGACTGACCCTTGTGACGAGCTTATTAAGAAAGCTAACGATGCAGGGATTAAAGTAAATATAAAAGAAGAATAAAAAAATTGAAAAGGATGGATAGTATTATGAAAGCAAGATTACCAAGAGGCGTCGGCGGAGGTTCTGCTACAAACATGCAACAAATTGCTAAACAAGCTCAAAAAATGCAAGAGGAAATGGAAAAAGCAACACTTGTTCTTGAAGAAAAAGAGTATTCAGCAACAACAGGAGGTTCAATGGTTACAGCTGTTGTAACAGGTAAAATGGAAGTGAAATCTATTGAATTAAATCCTGAAGTTGTAGATCCAGAAGATACAGAAATGCTTGCTGATTTAGTAGTGGGAGCTGTAAATGAGGCGTTAAGAGCTGCTGCTCAAGAAAAAGAAGACACTATGAGTGCACTTTCAGGCGGACTTAATTTACCTGGATTATTTTAATGGCACAGTATAATATTCCACCACTTGAAACTCTTGTAGATTGGTTTGAGAGTTTTCAGGGGATAGGTCATAAATCCGCACAACGCATCGCCTACAGTGTTTTAAACATGAGCAAAACAGAAGCAGAGAATTTTGCAAAAGCTATAATTGACGCTCATGAAAAAATTTGTTACTGCAAAATTTGTTGCAATTTAACCGATGCAGAAACTTGTCCGATTTGCAGAAGTGAACAAAGAGATAAGTCGATTATTTGTGTGGTGGAAGACCCTAAAGATGTTTTTTCGTTTGAAAGAACAAATGATTTTGAGGCTACGTACCATGTTTTACATGGTGCGATTTCTCCGTTAGGGGGAATTGGTCCAGATGACTTAAGAATTAAAGAATTGCTCAGTAGAATTCATGACGATACTGTAAAAGAAGTTATTATGGCGACGAACCCAACTGTGGAGGGAGAAGCTACTGCAATGTATATATCTCGGTTACTAAAACCCCTTGGGATTAAAGTGACAAGGCTCGCTTACGGAATTCCTGTGGGCAGTGACTTGGAATATGCAGACGAGATTACTTTAAGTAGGGCGATAGAGGGGAGACGTGAACTATAATTTTCACGTCAAACTTTTATTTTAATTTATAAAGTGGTAAGGTGATTTGCTTTGAAAAATATTACCATAGATTATTTGCAAAAGTATATTAAAGCCAAAGATTATAACCCAGAATTAATAAAGGATTATTTTCTAAAACTATCGGAAGAAACAGGCGAGTTGTCTAATGCAATTCGTAAGAATTTGTTAAAATCGGAAGATGGTACAGTGAAAAATACTATAGATGAAGAGATTTGGGATGTTATTTATTATGCAATAGCAATTGCAAATTGTTATGATATTGACATTTCTAAAGCTATACAGGAAAAAGAAGCAATCAACAAAATTAAATACCAGGGAAATATTACTTTTGGAGACGAATTGTAATTATTTGTTTTTCGTGTTAACTCTGTTATCAGGTAGTAAAGAGATTATTTTCATGTCAAAAGGAGGTTCAATTTAATGCAAAAAGAGAGTTTTAAAACAATAGCACAAAATAAAAAAGCCTACCATGATTATTTTGTTGAGGAAAAAATGGAGGCAGGAATTGAACTTTTTGGAACAGAAGTCAAATCTTTGAGACAGGGAAGAGTCAATTTAAAAGATTCGTGGTGTTCTGTGGTCAAAGGTGAGCTTCTTCTCAATGGTTGCCACATCAGTCCATATGAACAGGGAAATATTTTCAACAAAGATCCTGTGAGAGTAAGAAGATTACTCATGCACAAAAACGAGATATTAAAACTATATGGAACAGTAAAACAAGATGGATATTCATTGATTCCATTATCACTCTATTTTAAAGGTTCAAGAGTAAAAGTTCAGGTTGGGCTTTGCAAAGGTAAAAAAACTCACGATAAAAGAGAAGATATGGCTAGAAAAGATGCGAAAAGGGAAATGGATAGAGCAGTAAAAGACCGTTCAAGAGAATAGAGTTAATTTAACTTGATTTTAATTTGGATATTTGTTATAATAGAATAAACAAATATCTATAGCACATTAAACTGTGAAATGATTTGTTTTTCAATGCAATATGTAGGTGGTGTAGTATGGATGTAAATAATTTCATTTTTACCAGCGAGAATAAATGTCGTGGGTGCAATAAATGCATATTGAGATGTCCTGTTCATGCTAATTCGGCAATTTGGATAAATGAAGAGAATAAGGTATTGATAAAAGACGGTTTCTGCATTTCATGCGGTGAGTGTCTTGATGTTTGCGACCATAATTCTAGAGATTTCATCGATGATACAGCAGCTTTTTTTGAGGATTTAGAAAACGGTCAATCTGTTTCATTGCTAGTAGCACCATCAATTTATACAAATATACCTAACATGAATAAATTGTTTGGCTTTTTTAAATCAAAGGGTGTCAATTTAATATATGATGTTTCATTTGGAGCAGATATTTGTACTTGGGGATATATCAAAAGTATAAAAGAAAAAAATATAAAGACAATGATTGCACAACCATGTCCTGTTATTGTTAGTTACATAGAAAAGTTTAGACCATCACTGATTGATAAACTATCGCCTGTTCACAGCCCTGTCATGTGTGCAGCTGTTTATATGAAGAAATATAAAAATATTGATAATAAATTGGCATTTATTTCGCCTTGTATAGGTAAAAAAAGAGAGTTTATTGATAAGAATACTCATCAGTATATAAATTACAATGTTACAATCGATAAGCTTTTAAGCTATTTAGAAGATAACAATATTAATCTTGATAATTACCCTGAAGTAGAATTCGACAACATGAAAGGTTCGCTTGGTTTTGCCTTTCCACGTCCAGGCGGATTTGCTGAAAATGTTAGATTTTATTTAGAAGATGACGTTTGGATAAAAAGAATTGAAGGCATCATTCATATTGAAAAATATTTTGATGAGTATGAAGCTGATTTAGAGAAAAATAACCCAGTTCCATTGATAATTGATGTGCTCAACTGTGAGCATGGATGTAATCTAGGAACAGGAACAAGAAAAGATGCTTCTCATAATAGAATTGATTATTTAATAAATCAAAAGAAAAAGCAAGTTTCTCCTGAAGAGGGGAAAAAACTACTTGAATATTTTGATGACAATTTGAATATAGATGATTTTACCAGATACTACACTGATAAAAGTAAAGATTATGTTAGAGATAAAAATCTAGACCTCGAAGACGCATTCATTGAGCTTGGGAAATTTACTGAAGAAGATAGAAGCGTTAACTGTTTTTCTTGTGGATATGGTAGTTGTAAAGCATTTGCAAAAGCATTAGCCAACGAGCAAAACCACGTCCATAACTGTATGAAATTTGTTCAAAACAGATTGAAAAATTTAAGCTACATCGATGATTTAACAGGCATAAACAATAGACATAGTTATAATGAATGTTTGAGGAAATTTTCTTAAAATGAACCTACTTCATTAGGTGTTTTGTATGCAGATATTAATGAGTTAAAACTTATAAATGACACTAAAGGTCATAAAGAAGGCGATAAACTTATAACGTCTCTTGCAAAAATGCTCAGAAAAGTTTTCCATGAGAAAATATACAGAATCGGCGGAGATGAGTTTATTGTGCTTGATTCTGATGTAGGTAAAGTTGATTTTGAGAAAAAAGTCAGTGTTTTTTCACAGATGCTCAGTAAACAAGAAAACCTTAAAATATCAATAGGTTCTTCATGGTCAAATGACTGTAAAAACATCATTAAGCAGATTGAAATGACTGATAGCCTTATGTACATGGATAAACAAAAATATTATGGTTCAGAAGGCAACAAGATGAAGTATAAAGAGATGCTTTCGGCTAATTTGCGCTTGGAGATTCAAGGTGATAAGTTCACGGTATACCTCCAACCTCAAATCGATTTACATAGTAAAAAGATAGCAGGAGCAGAAGCTCTTGTCAGAAAATTTGATGAAAATAATCGAATTGTTCCGCCTTTATCGTTTATACCATTTTATGAAAAAGAGGGTATTATTCCAATTCTTGATTTCTTTGTTTTTGAAACTGTGTGTAGATATCTTGTAAAATGGAAAGAGATTGAGCAATTTGCAGACATGAAAGTTTCGGTAAATTTTTCAAGAGAGTCATTAAAAGCAGAGGGAACAATTCAAAAAATTGTGGATATTTGCAAAGAATTCGATGTAGATCCCAAAAATATAATGATTGAAGTTACCGAGAGTATTCAAGGTGTGAATGAAGATGAATTATCTCAATTGGTTTCAAAGTTCTCAAGTGCAGGCTTTTCAATTTCACTTGATGATTTTGGAATGGGACATTCAAATTTGGCGATTTTATCCAAAAGTGAATTTCATGAGATTAAAATAGACAAAAGCTTGGTTGACAATATAACAGTAGACCCAAAAACTCGTGTTTTGGTAAAGCATGTTTTAAGTCTTTGTCAAGAACTTAACATTCCTATTACACTCGCAGAGGGCATAGAGGATGAAGAGCAATACGAAATTTTAAAAGAATTTAAATGCGTCAGGGGTCAAGGCTATTTCTTTGATAAGCCACTTCCTTTAAACGATTTTATGGAGAAATATACTTGATAATAGTTTTATGACTATATGGAGGTTAACTATGCAATATCAATGCGTAAAATGCGGAAACAATCAATATGAGAGCGACCAATTTCAAGCTACCGGTGGTACTTTTGCTAAAATGTTTGATATTCAAAATAAAAAATTTACCACAGTAAGCTGTACAAATTGTGGATATACAGAGTTATATAAAGCTACATCTACCGGCAACGTGTTAGACTTCTTAATTGGCGGGTAAAAGGAATTTTTTCCGAGTATTCATTTTGTATGTTAGTAAATTCTGCAAAGATAAGCAGTATATTTAAAGAAAGAATGGACAATATATGATATTATCAGATACTTCAATTAAGAAAATGGTAGAATCAGGGGAACTTAAAATTTCTGAGTTTAATGAAAATCAACTGCAACCAGCCAGTTATGATATAAGGCTTGGAAATACATTTTCAATCATACAAGATAATACCACAGGAGTTATCTCTATTGATAGCGAGATTAAGTACACCACTCTCGAGAGTGATTCTTATCTACTTTTGCCGGGTCAGTTTGTATTAGCCACAACGATGGAATACTTCGCTTTATCAGAAAATTTAACTGCGTTTGTTGAGGGTAGAAGCTCTCTTGGAAGAATGGGATTATTCGTTCAAAATGCAGGGTGGGTTGATCCGGGTTTTGAGGGTGAGGTTACGCTGGAACTTTTCAATGCAAATCGTCACGCTATCGAATTAAAGGCAGGAAGAAGAGTTGGCCAATTAGTTTTTTCAAAAACATTAGACCCTGCAACAAATCCATATAAAGGGAAATATGTTGGACAAAAAGGTGCAACAGGCTCAAGAATACATCTTGATAGAGAAGTTTCTAAGTAAAGAAGGAAAGATTTGATATGGGTAACTCGTTTGTAGAATCCATTTTATTCCAAGTGAAACCCGATAGACTAAGTGAGTTTGAGAGTTTGATTGAAGATATAAAGCAAGAGCAAATGAAAGTCTCGGGAACGGTGGATATTAAATATTTTAAAAGGTTTTATACCTTTGATAAGACAGAGTTTGGAACTCCTCCAAGAGAACTTACAAAAATAGTAAAGTGTGTTAAATATTACATGTTCTGGGAGTTTGACACAATAGAAAACTGTGGTTTGGGTAATAAATGGTTTTTCGATAATTACAGCAAGAATATATCAAAACTACTTATTGTCCCGTTTGATATTAACAGCGGATACACACTATAGTTAATTTTTGCTGTTTTATTTGGGGTGATTTTATGGGCTTTTGGATTTTTATGATAATAATGCTTTTGCTTATACCTATAATAATGATATGCTTTGGTAAATATTTTATCAAATCAGCACCTAAAAAGATTAATATTGTTTTTGGGTATAGAAGTTCTATGTCGATGAAAAACAATGAGACATGGAAGTTTGCTCATAATCATTGTGGAAAACTTTGGTATAATTTAGGAAGATTTTTGCTATTGTCAGTACCTTTAATGTTTTTTGTGTTGGGAAAATCAGAGGACACCATCGGTTATTTTGGGTTGATTATTGTAACTATTCAAACAGTATTTTTAGTGGGCTCATTTTTTCCGACTGAAAGAGCATTGAAGAAAAAATTTGATGAAAATGGTAATAAAATAAAATAAAATGAGTATTTAATATTAAGTAAAGTTTTATAGTGAATGGAGAAATACCTATGGAAAAAGTTAAGCTTAGACCTATAACTTTAGCCGATTTAGATGTATATTACGACCTTAATAAACCATCAAGAAAGTATCATGAATTTAATGGTCCTTACTTTGAAAAGCAAACAGAAGAAGAACTACTGAAAGAGATTGAAGTTTTAAGGAACGATTTAACACATGGTATAGTAAAAGATAATGTTTTGATGATTGCAGACAGCAACACAGACGAACTTATAGGGCAAGTGTCTTGGTATTGGAAATCAAAAGAAACCAAATGGATGGAAATAGGTATAATTATATTTA
>CAYJBU010000109.1:0-9049 GCA_964368155.1 uncultured Eubacteriales bacterium
TAAAATATGGAAAACAAAATTGTGATTATGTTATTTTGGAAGGAATTTTAAAAGCTGATTGGTATGATGAGGTTTTTAAAGAAGCGGTTTTACTTTTTGATAATGATATATATGCATATTATTATGATTTGCCTTTTGAAGAAACACTGAAACGTCATTTTACAAAGGAAAAGAGTTTAGAATTTGGAGAAAAAGAAATGCGAAGATGGTGGAATGAAAAAGATTATCTTCAAAACATTAATGAAAAAATTATTACGGAAAATGATAGCTTAGAAAATGTACTATGCACTATAAGTAATGATATAAGTTTAATATGAAGATGTAATAAATCTATAGATATGATTTCAATATTCAATAATACAGGGGAATGGTCGCTTGACCATTCCCCTGTGATTTAATTTATTAATTATGATGATATACTACTTTAACTTAAATAAAAGAACTCGTAATAAGTCGCAATTTTATTGAACTAAAGATTTTGTGCTAGTTTTTTTTGTTGCAGTTTTTTTAGCTGGTGCTTTCTTTTCAGTTGCTTTTTTTGCAGTGGTTTTAGCAACTTTAGTTTCTTTAGTTGAGTTAGCAGTTTTTGCAGTAGTTTCTTTTTTTGCCGATTGTCTTACAACTGTTTGTTTTTTAGCAGGAGCTGGATATTCAACAACTTTCCACTCTTGGTTTTCACCGCCAATATCGTCCCAAATTTGAGCAAATGCACCGTTTTCGTCGCTTAGCATTACGATATCTACAACCTTATCGCTTGCGCTGTTGATGATTTTTTTATAGCCTCTGCTAGAGGTAACCAATGACCAAAGTTGGCTGTCGGAAGAAACATCATCCCAAAGGTGAAGAGTAGTAGAATTGTCAGTTCCACCGAACATCAAATCTAAATTTTTACCACAAGATTTGTTTATTAATTTGACTTTTGTTCCGTGTTTTACAGTTGTCCATAGTTGGTCGTCGCTGTATGTTATTTCAGATTGAATAACATGATTATTTTCATTAAGCGTAAGTGCTTTGCCACTTCTTTTGTTTATTACTAAAAATGTTTTGCTTGCCATAAATAATATCTCCTTTAATATGTAAAAATATTTACAAGTATAATTCTATGCTATTTGAAAAAATTTGTCAAATTTATTTTTGGATGATATGAATAAAAAATATGTAAAAATTTATCATATATTAACTAATGGATTGTCTCTATTTGTAGTAATTCATGGTAAAATAAGAATAGACTATACTAATTGAACAGATTTTTATGTAGCTGTGAGAAAAAATTCTACTAAGTAAAAGAAAATTTATTGCTGTTAGTAATATTTAATTAATCTTTGTGATTTATAATAAGCGTGCGTGTAAAAAAATATGAAAAGAGGCTATTGTTTGAATAGTATACAAGATATAAAAAATGCGGAAATCGAGAGATATTCCCCATCGCTTGAAAACGGGCTTAATGCCTCACAAGTGAAGAAGAGGATGGAGCAAGGCGCCCATAATATTGATAATGCAGTTAAGACTAAGTCTATAAAAGAAATAATTTTTTCGAATACTTTTACTTTTTTTAACACCCTAAATATATTGTTTGCATTGTTGCTTATTAGTGTGGGTTTTTGGCAAGGAGAGTTATTACTAAATATTTTCAAAAATTTACTTTTTATGGGAGTTATTTTTTCAAACATATTTATTGGGTCGTTTCAAGAAATTCGTTCAAAGAAAATAATAGACAAGCTTTCGGTAATTTCTGCTCCTAAAGCGAATGTGCTCAGAGATGGGTCAAATCACGTATGTCCAGTGTGTGAAGTGGTTTTAGACGACTTACTGGTTTTGAATTCAGGTAACCAAATTTGCTCTGATAGTATTGTGGTTGAAGGCGAAATTGAAGTCAACGAATCCTTGATTACAGGAGAGTCAGATCCAATTTCTAAAACGGTAGGGGACGAGCTGTTATCGGGAAGCTTTGTTGTGAGTGGACAATGCAAGGCAAAAGTTGAGCATGTCGGTGAAGATAACTATGCATACAAAATTGCTGCCGATGCGAAATATTTAAAGAAACCTAACTCGGAAATTGTAAAGTCACTGGATTTAATAGTCAAATTTATTGGGTTTAGCATAATACCTCTTGGAATAATCCTTTTCTCAAAACAATACTTTTTACTTGGTGAAGATAGTTTGTATCAAACTGTTGCAAGTACAGTAGCCGCATTGATTGGAATGATTCCAGAAGGGTTGGTTCTTCTTACAAGTGTGGTTTTTGCTGTTAGTGTCATCAGGTTAGCTTTTCATAAAACACTTGTTCAAGAGCTATATTGCATTGAGACTCTTGCAAGAGTAGATGTGTTGTGTCTTGATAAAACAGGAACAATTACTGAGGGTGTAATGCAAGTTGATGAAGTAATTGTAATGAAAGATTGTTCTGTATCTTCTGTTAACAAGGCTTTAGCAGCTTTGTCAAGCAACTTGCATGACGAAAGTCCAACTTTTAATGCAGTAAAAAATTATTCAAATGAAGGAAGTCTTTGGACTTGCACAGGAACTATACCTTTTTCATCTCAAAGAAAATACAGCGCTGCGAGTTTCAAGAATAAGGGAACATATATACTTGGTGCAGGAGAGTTTATTCTTGGCGAGAGATATGGTGAGATTAAGGAAGAAGTAGAAAAATATTCTGATAAAGGCCAAAGAGTTTTGGTTTTGGCTAGCACTGACAGTGAAATAACCGACAAGGAAATAATTGGAGATAAGAAAGTTATTGCATTTGTATTGATTAGCGATAAGATCAGAAAAGAAGCTCCGGAAACATTAAGGTATTTTGCAGAACAAGGAGTAGATTTAAAAGTTATATCGGGCGATAATGCAGTAACTGTATCATACATTGCAAAAAAAGCAGGACTTTCTAATGCGGACGAATATATAGATGCAACGCTGATTAAAACTGATGAGGAAATAGAAGAGGCAGTATGCAAATATGCTGTGTTTGGTAGAGTTACTCCTGAGCAAAAATTGAAATTTGTAAAGGCTTTAAAAAAAGCAGGGCACACAGTTGCTATGACAGGTGACGGAGTTAACGACGTTTTAGCTCTAAAAGAATCCGACTGTTCAATTGCAATGGCGTCAGGAAGTGATGCTGCAAGAACAGTTTCAAATCTTGTGTTAATGGATTCAAACTTTTCTTCAATGCCAAAAGTTTTAAAAGAGGGAAGACGTTCTATTAACAATTTGCAGCGTTCTGCAACTTTGTTTTTATCAAAAACTATTTATTCAATTTTAATGACATTGTTTTTCATTTTTGTACCTTTGGCATATCCTTTTGAACCTATACATTTAACATTTATTAGTACGCTTACAATCGGAATTCCGTCTTTCGTATTAGCATTGGAACCGAATAAAGAGTTAGTTCGTGGACATTTCTTAATAAATGTTATTAAGAAAGCAATACCAACAGGAGTGACCATTTTCGGTACAATTGTTGCAGTATCTATTTTGAGTTTCTCTTTCGATTTAACGTATCAGCAGTTTTCTTCGCTTTCAGTGTTATGCACAGCTATATTGTCAATGACTTTGTTAGTGAGACTTTGCTATCCGTTTAATTTGTTTCATATACTATTAGTTGCGTTTTTATCATTAGCAATGGTTGTTGCTGTGATATTTTTCGGAAGTTTTCTGGAATTTGCAGTCTTTGATTTAACCTTTGTTGTTTTGCTATTGTCTTTAAGCGTAATATCTACAATATTTATGTACGTTTTTTCAAAACTTCTTAAAATAGTGTTGATAAAGTTAAAAGTTTAGAAAGGAATTGAAAATGAAGAAAAAAGATGACTTTGTAGATATATCCAGCAGTAGCAAAAGCAGGAATAATCTTTCAAACAAGAAAAAATCTGTAAAACCTGTAAAGAAGCATTATGCAATCAAGGCATTTATTTGCATTTTAAGCATAATGTCTATTGGTATAGGTGGTATCAGTATATATGCTGCGAACTATGTTTTTGGGAATATAACCACTAATTCGATTACTAAAGACAGAGAAGAGCTAGGAATTGCAGAGGATACAGCTAGTGTAGATAATATAACAAACATTGCGCTTTTTGGCATTGATTCGAGAGGAACTAATTTTACGGGTAGAGCAGATACTATAATAGTTTTGACTATTGATGAGATTAACAAAAAAGTGAAGATGACCTCTATATTAAGAGATAGCAGAGTTTATATGGGTGAGGATTATTACACCGATACAGGGTGGGATAAAATTAATCATGCTTATAATTATGGCCCTGAATTTGCAATAAAAGTTATTAACTCTAATTTTGGTTTAGATATTCAAGATTATGTGACTGTAAATTTTCACAGTGTAGAAAATATTGTTAATGCTTTGGGTGGAATTGACCTTGAGATAACCGCTGCAGAAGCAGAAGTTATAAATGGTCTTTTGGTGTACAGCGACCCAGTTCCAAGTTCTGGGGGATATGTGCATTTGAATGGCGAGCAAGCGCTTTCTTATTCTCGAATTCGAGTAATAGACAACGATAGTGCTAGAGTGGAAAGACAATATAAAGTTATGTCTGCGCTTGTTGATAAAATTGTCGAAATGCCAGTAAGCGAATATCCTGCGATTATTAGTGAGTTGAGTTCATACGTTGAGCTTTCACTGGATGTAACAGAAATTTTAAGCTATACTCCTTTTGTAGCTTCAGGGTTTGAAATGGAAAACATTCATGTACCTGATTATGAGTTTGATAATCCTGGAAGTGGTTATTTTGAAGGAGGCGGCTGGATGTGGGACTATGACTTAGATGCTGCTTCAGATAGAATAGCTGAATTTATTTATGGAGAATTTGCGGAATAATGCCGTATTAGTGATTGACTTAATGCGAAATTTTTCGTATAATAGCATAAAAGGTCGAAAGGGTATGGACTAGAATGGAAGATAATAAACGAGATATGAGTGAAAATCAAGAAGATAATCTTTATGAAGAGCATTTTCCTGTAAAAAAGAAGAGAAGAGGCATCTTCATTGCTATAAAAATTTTAATATGTTTTATAAGCGTGATATCCATCAGCTTGGGTGGACTTAGTATATATGCGGCTAATTATGTTTTTAGTAATTTAACCACAAACCCTATCACAAAGGACAAAGAAGAGTTAGGCATAACGGAAGGGACCGTGAGTGTCGAGAGTATCACAAATATCGCTATTTTTGGTGTTGACTCATTGGGAAACAGCTTTTCTGGTCGTTCAGACACCATCATGATACTGACTATTGATGAAATTCATAAAAAAGTGAAGATTACTTCAATTTTAAGAGACAGCCGTGTCTATATGGGTGAAGATTACTACACATATAGTGGTTGGGATAAAATCAATCACGCATATAACTATGGCCCTGAATTTGCATTAAAAGTCTTAAATACTAATTTTGGTTTGGATATTCAAGACTATGTCACAGTGAATTTCAACAGTGTAGAAAGTATTGTTGATGCAATGGGTGGGGTAGAGGTTGAGATAACCAGTGATGAGGCTTACTTTATAAACATCATGCTTAAAAACAGCGATTATGTGCCTTATAACGGTGGGTTGGTACACTTAAACGGCGAGCAAGCGCTTTGTTATTCTCGAAATAGAACGTTAGGTGGAGATCAAGAAAGAGTTAGAAGACAATATGATATTATTGAAGCTTTGGCAAATAAAGTTTTGGAAATGTCTGCTACTGATTATCCCGGAGTCATAAATGAGCTTAGTGAGTACGTTGAGTTGTCACTAGACGTAACTGAAATTCTTAGTTTTACTCCATTTGTAGTGGGTGGTTTTGAGATGGAATCAATTCATGTTCCTGATTACGAATTTGAAAACCCTGACCAAGGATTGTATGAAAATGATTTATCTATGTGGAGTTACGATTTAGAAGCAGCAGCGCAAAGGATAAATGAATTTATCTATGAAGGCGAAGAGGGAACAAGGCTGGTTTATACCGAAGGTGCAACTGACGAATGATTTTGAGAAGGCATAATTATAATGTGGAGGGCTAAAATGCAATTGAAAAGATATAAGAATGATTTTTCTTACTCATACGCATTAGGCCCTTTTCCTAGTTTTGAATTGTTAAAGGCGATGCCACAAAACGTGCTTGAGGTTCATATCAGCGAAGAATTCAGAGAAACTGAGAAATTGATTTCTTTATGCAAAGATAATAATATTCCTTTTGTTTTAGGCGACAAACAAATCAACAAAATTTCACAAAAAGAAAAAAGCTATGTGTGCGCGGTGTTTGAAAAATTCGACAGCGTTTTAGATAAAAACAACTCGCATATTGTGTTGCACAATCCATCTGATATGGGTAATTTGGGAACGATTATTCGTAGCATGCTAGCATTTTCGATAAAAAATCTTGCGATTATTCGTCCATGTGCTGATGTGTTTAATCCTAAAGTAATTAGAGCTTCAATGGGAGCTGTTTTTAAGATTAATATTCAAATATTCGATAGTTTCGAGCAATATTATCAAGAGTATAAAGAACAAAGAGCCATGTTTCCTTTTATGCTGACTGCAAACACTAATTTGAGTTTGAGCGACTGTCCTAGAAGTGAAAAATTCTCTTTGATTTTTGGAAATGAAGCCTCAGGGCTTCCGAGTGAGTTCGAAAACTTCGGTACTCCGATATTTATCCCTCAATCAGATGAAGTAGATTCATTAAATCTAGCGATAAGTGTGTCGCTCGCATCTTTTGTTTTCACAAATAAAAATAATAATAATTAGCCTTGTAAGGCAGAATGGAGTTTGTTATGGTAAGACATATTGTTTTTTTTAAGCTAAATAATTATAGTGAGGAAAATTGTAAATCATTTTGCGATTTGCTGATGTCGATGAAAGGCAAAGTCTCTATGATTAAAGAAATCAGCGCAACTGCTGATGAAATTCGCTCGGGGAGATCTTTTGATGTGGTGTTAGACACTACTTTTGACAGCATGGAGGATTTAGCAGAATATCAAATTGAGCCTTATCACAAAGGGGTAATTGGTGGGTATGTTAAAGAAAATTGTAGTGATGTTGCTACTGTAGACTACTCATTTTAAGAGATAGGCAGAGAGTATGGTCATTAAAATGGAAAATCCTTTTATATATTCATTAAATAATCGAAGGTTTCATACCTTCGATTATCATTTGAGGAGTAAATTTAACTGTAAAGTAGCAAAAATATCTCTTGACGGTGGTTTTACATGTCCAAATCGTGACGGTACCAGAGGTACGGGCGGGTGCAGTTTTTGCTCTGCACAGGGAAGTGGAGACTTTGCAGGCGATAGATGCCTTGATATCATTACACAATTTGAAAATGTGAAAGCTAAAATGAATAAAAAATGGAAAGATACATTGTATCTTCCTTACTTTCAAGCATTTACAAACACATATGGGAGTGTAGATTATTTAAAGACAATTTTTGAGCCTGTACTCAAACAAGAAAAAGTTGTAGGTTTATTCATCTCGACAAGAGCTGATTGCCTTGAAGACGATGTCGCCGAATATCTTGCTGATTTAAATAAACGTACCTATTTGGTGGTTGAACTAGGTTTGCAAAGTGTTTTTGATGAAACTGCAAAATTACTCAATAGAGGGCACACATATGAGGAGTTTTTGCATGGTTATCGCAAGCTAAAAAATGCTGGGATTAATATTGGAATTCATGTCATAAATGGACTTCCAAACGAAACAAAAGAAATGATGATTGAAACTGTGCGACAAGTTTCGCTTCTTAAACCACACAATATTAAAATTCACTTGCTTCATATTTTGAAAGGAACAAAGATTGAAGAGAGTTATGCTCGCAATGAGTTTGAAGTCTTAACTCTTGAGGATTATGTCCAGATTGTTTGTAATCAACTGGAGATTTTGCCTCCTGAAATTGTGGTGCAGAGACTCACAGGCGACGGAGGGAAAGAAGATTTGGTTGCTCCTTTGTGGCCCCTAAAAAAGTTTGTAGTAATGAATGAAATTGACAAAGAGCTTTTAAGGCGTAACAGCTATCAAGGAATAAAATATAAGGGATAAAAGTATGTTAAATGGTTGGATGTGAAGTGGTATCAAAAATGCTTGAAAAAGCATGAGGAAAATCCTAATCCTGTTAAGAATATTACAGCTTAGATTGTAGTGAGATTTAAGAAAAACAAATAAGATGAAAAGAGACAAAAAAGCACGACCTCCAAAAGTTAGTAATATAAACTTACATTTTAGAGGTCGGTGCATGTTAATCATTGTCTTTATTTAACTGTTGTTATTGTTCTATTTCTATTGCGAGTCCACTTGGAATGGAAAACTCAAATTCCTTTTTATATTCGGTTTCAACATCGTCAGTTTCATATATTCCTTCGTGAGTGACAACAAAATTGTTCCCATCAATTTTGGCATTTATTGCGATGTATCCAGAATACTCCGACAAGTCGGTGAAGTCGACATCAAGAGTTTTCGTTAATTCGGGCATACAAGCTGCTTCATTTGCCACTTTTCCCATAAAAGCTAAATGCTCGTCAGGCATCTCAAAATGAACGGTTGTTCCCCAAGGGAATTGAAATTGAGCAGGTGAAACAGAGATTAACTCATGAGGAACTGTAATGGGGTCTGTGTAGACACTGGTGTTCTCATTGGTATTAAAGTAAAATGTATGTGGTTTATAGGGTTTTGCCATTAGAAACCACAGGGCGATAATTGCAATTAGTACTGCTAAAATTGTTGAAATTGTGATAATAACAATTCTTTTTGGGTTAGTTTTCGAAAACACGATAAGTCACCTCCGTAATATAATTGAATTTTTTTTACTTTATAACTTTTACACTTATATTATATATCAGAATTAATTAAAAATCTATTTCTAATTTTAATATAAAAAATGTTGCTTTATTGTTTATATTTCATAAATGATTTTGAACGGTAAAAAAATTAGTTTATTTAACTAAATTTTAGAAAAACTCTTGACAAGTACAATTCAGTGTAGTATAATAGCAAAGTGATTTATTCACTGAAATATTCCTCCTTAGCTCAGTCGGTAGAGCATGCGGCTGTTAACCGCAGGGTCGTT
>CAYJBU010000110.1:0-9023 GCA_964368155.1 uncultured Eubacteriales bacterium
GGAATTGCTCCTGCACCAAGAGGCATACCACAAATCGAGGTTAGCTTTGATATAGACGCCAACGGTATTGTTAATGTTAGTGCAAAAGACTTAGGCACAGGAACAGAGCAACACATCACAATCAGCTCTTCTTCAAACATGAAAAAAGAAGATATTGACGCAGCTGTTAAAGCTGCAGAGCAATTTGCTGAAGAAGACAAAAAACGCAGAGAAGAAGTTGACACAAAAAATGCAGCAGAAAATCTATGCTACACAGCTGAAAAATTAATCAGCGACAACGCCGATAAACTTTCAGACGAAGATAAAAATGAAATTAACATGAAAGTTGCTACTGTTAAAGAAAAAATGGCAACTACAGATGTCGAAGCAATCAAAGCAGTTACAGAAGATTTACAAAAAACTGTATATGCAGTAGGCGAAAAAATGTATCAAGCAAACGCTCCACAAGGCGACCCAAATGCACCAACAGCAGACCCTAATGATGTAGGACCTGCTCCAGAGGGCGAAGTATACGACGCTGATTTCAAAGATGTTCAATAATTAATTTTTAAGAGTCGGTATCAGATATAAACTAAAGTAACCAATTGTACAGGGTCGCACAAAATGCGACCCTTACAGTACACTACATAGGTTTAATTTGATACTGTCACTTGCGTTTTTTAAGGAGAGATATTTTGGCAGATAAACGAGATTATTATGAGGTTATGGGGCTGAACAAGTCAGCGAGCGACGATGAAATCAAGAAAGCATATAGGACACTTGCGAAACAACATCACCCCGACTTAAACCCTGACAATAAAGAGGCTGAGGTAAAGTTTAAGGAATTAAACGAAGCCTATGAAGTTTTGTCCGACAGCGACAAAAAATCACGCTACGACCAATTCGGCCACGCAGGAGTAGACCCCAATTTCGGTGGAGGCGCAGGAGGCGGAAGTCCATTTAGAGGTGGCGGATTTGATATCAACGACATTTTCGACAGCTTTTTCGGTGGCGGTTTTGGTGGTTCAAGACAACGCTCTAATCCAAATGCACCAAGAAGAGGAAGCGATTGCGAAACAACTATCAATATTACATTTGAAGATGCCGCAAAAGGATGCGCTAAAAATATTGACTATCAACAAATCGAGGGTTGTGCTGAATGTAGTGGTTCGGGAGCTGAAAAAGGCACACAGCCTAAATCTTGCCCGAATTGTGGCGGTACGGGTCAAGTTAAAATCAACCAAAGAACTCCGTTTGGAGTTATCCAGTCAGCGCAAAGTTGCGAAAGATGTAAGGGCGCAGGTAAAATCATTGAAAAGCCTTGCAAAACCTGTGACGGCAAAGGCCGTGTGAGAAGAAAAAAATCTATCGAAGTTAACATTCCAGCCGGAATTGACGACGAGCAAGTATTAAATGTAACCGGAAAAGGAAATGCTGGAGCAAACAATGGACCTAACGGAGATTTGCACATATTTATTAATGTGAGACCTCACCCAATTTTCCAAAGAAGAGGCAACGACGTTTGGTGCGACATGCCGATTACTTTCACACAAGCTGCATTGGGTGCCGAAGTCACTGTACCTACATTAGACGGAAAAGTGAGCTATCAAGTTCACGAAGGAACTCAGCCGGGTGACGTGTTCAAGTTAAAAGGCAAAGGAATTCAACACCTTCATGGCAGAAACCGTGGTGACCAATTTGTAAAAATCACTGTTGAAATTCCAAAGAATTTGTCGAAAAAGCAAAAAGATATCTTAAAAGAATTCGACAATGCAACAGACGATAAAAACTATCAAAAAAGAAAAAGCTTTTTCAGCAAAATAAAAGAACTTTTCGAAGAATAAAAACATGTTCGTTTTAAAATCATATGCAATGAAACTTCAAAGCCGAAACCCCGAAGATTTTAACAACAAACAATTTTCGGTGACAAAAGGACAGTAATATTTATGCAAAGAATATACGATATTTTATCAGGTGGGATTCACTCGTGCGTGCTCAGTCAAAAGCAAAAGACTGCGAAATGTGATTATAACAAAGTGCAAGTTAAGCCTTTTTTGAAAAATGATGAGATTTTTTATCAGTTTTCTTTTTTCACAGAAAAAAAAGTCGCCCACAAAAATTTGGACACCCAAGAAGCGAGCGACATGATTGAAAAAGAACTAAAAGAGAACTTCTTTCAGTGTGTGATTTTTGGAGCTGAAAACGATGTTCATTTAACCTCTTTTGGAAAAAAAGTGAAGTTTAAAAACTCCCCACCTACTAAAAAAATCCAAAACCTTAGCCACGACAAAAGAAAAAACTATATAATCGCAGAGGACGAAAAAGCAGATTTCCTTATCGAACTAGGAGTTTTCTCAAAAGAAGGAAAACTTAAAAAAGATAAGTATCCAAAATTTCGCCAAATCAACAAATATCTGGAGTTTATCGACGCACTAAAAGATAAATTTCCAAAAGACAAACCTGTCAGAGTGGTGGATTTTGGTTGCGGAAAAGCGTATTTAAGTTTTGCACTTTATTATTATCTTACAAAAAAGCTAGGCCTACAAGCAGATATTCTTGGGCTTGATTTAAAAGAAGATGTCGTTAACAATTGCATGGAATTATCAAACAAATTGGGATATCAAGGTTTGAAATTTCAAACAGGTGACATCGGCAAATTTGAAAGCGACTTTGGTTTTGACATGGTGATTTCTCTTCACGCTTGCGACACTGCAACAGACGAGGCGATTTATAAAGGCGTTCTTTGGAAAAGCAAGTTAATTCTTGCTGTCCCATGTTGCCAGCACGAGTTAAATTCTCAACTTAAAAACGAAAAAAACCACGGAGTTTTGCGATATGGCTTGATGCGTGAAAGACTTGCAACAATTTTAACAGACACTGCAAGGGCATTGCTTCTTGAAAGTGTTGGGTATAAATGCGAAGTTGAAGAGTTCATCGAAACTGTTCATACCCCAAAAAACGTATTGATAAAAGCTAAGTACACAGGCGATAAGTCAAAAAAGAGCATGGAGCAATATAGACTATTAAAAAAAGAGTGGAATTTTGAGCACAAACTCGAAAAATTACTAGGTATTTAACAAAAATTGCATTTTATAAAAAAATATCTTGCATTTTGCTTGATTTTATGTTATTATATTGTTTGCACATGTCTAATTTATTCAATGGGAGGTGTAATAATGCCAAATATTAAGTCAGCTAAAAAGCGTGTTAAAGTTATCGAAGCTAAATCAGCTCAAAACAAAATAATAAACACTCAACTTAAAACACAAATTAAAAAAGCTAACATAGCTATTGAGTCTGGTGAAGATAAAGCTGAAGCAGTTCGTGTTGCAGTCAAAAAAATTGACCAAGCTACAGCTAAAGGTATTCTTCATAAGAATACAGCAGCTAGAAAAAAATCTGCACTTGTTAAAAAACTTAATGCAGCAGTTTAATTTTTACAAGTAATGGGAGACCTTTGGTCTCCCACTTGTTATTTATAGATATTTTAACGAACCCGTTTTCAAAATAATTAACGGTCGGCTTACCGAAAGGATTGTTTCTATAATGAATTTTGATTTTAAAGCGGCGATTTTTGATTTAGACGGAACTTTATTTGAATCAACAGATGTCTGGCGTAAAATTGATGTAATTTTCTTTGAAAGAAGGGGTATTGCTTTTGATGAGAGTTATGTTAAAAGCGTTGGAAGCAAATCGCTTGCAGAAGCCGCAGACTATACAATTCAAAGATACAGCCTAGACGAAGACCCAAAGGATATTATAAGAGAATGGCACGAGTTAATTTCGCATGAATACGAAAATAACATCATGCTAAAAGATGGCGCACTTGAATTTTTAGAGTTGATTAAATCCAAAAACATCACAATGGCAGTGGCAACAGGACTTCCACGAGTGATGTTCCAAGCCGCTTTAAACAGGCTTGGTATCTCAAAGTATTTTAAAGTTTGTTGCTCTGTTGAAGATGTTGGCAAAGGCAAAAACTCACCCGATTTATTCTTTCACACCGCCGATTTGCTTTCATGTTCACCACAGGAATGTATACTTTTTGAAGATGTTCCAGAAGTTATGGAAGTTGCAAAAAAAATTGGAATGAAAGTTTGCGGAGTGTGGGATATAGTCAGCGCAAAAAAACAAGGTGGAGAAGAGATTTCCGACTATTACATAAAAACTTGGAGAGAGCTTTTATAGCTCTGATATGAACCAATAAAATAAAGCCGGCTGTGTTGAAGTAATTTCGACACTGCCGGCTTTTCATATAGCTTAAATCATTATTTTTTGTATTGATATGGACTAGAGTAGCTAACTTTCTGAACGGGAATTTTTTCAATTATATTTTTTGGTTCTCCTGTTTTTGTGTCCATCTCAAAAACAACTACATCATCACTTTGTTGATTTGAAACAAACAGCATTTTTCCATCATTTGAAAAGCTGAACATTCTTGGACTTACACCACCGCAATCGAATGAATTCACCAAAACAGGTGTTTCTTTTTTGGTGTCAATCACAAAAATTTCATCTATGCTTCTAACCGAGGCAAACAGAAAATCCGTTTTTGGCATAAAGTCTATTTCTGCTCCCGAACTTTTCTCGTCCTGAGTTAAACAAATGCAGTGTGAATAACTAAAATGTCCGTTATCAAAGTTCATTTTATAAACCTTGTTCCCCAATTCTGTCAACAAATAAGCCTCGTTTTCATTCTTAAAAATAATATGCCTGGGCCCTTCATTCTTCGGAAACTCACTTACAACCACCGAAGTTTCGTCCAATTTTCCATTTTTCTCAATGATGTAGCTGTGAATGCAATTTGTTCCCAAATCCACAGCAATCAGCCATTTTCCACTGGGGTCAATTACTGTTTGATGTGTGTGAGCAGTTTTTTGCCTATTGTTGTCACACGAGCTAACATGCTGAATTTCGTTAATTACTTCGCCCAAACTCCCGTCTTTTTCGAGTGAAAAAGCGACAACATGACCCGAGTTATAGCAAGCTCCATAAAGCGCATTTTCGCCTGCTGCAACATGACAAAGCCCACTACCTCCCCCTTGAGCAAAGTTCAAAAAATTAAACTTTCCGTCCTCACTTACAGAATATGCGCTGACCAAAGTTTTATCCCCACACTCACTGCCTGCATAACAAATGTTTTTTGTTGGGTGAAAACACAAAAAAGACGGAGCAACACACTCTATTTCGTCTTCTTTAATAAAATTTCCGTGCGAGAATTTAAAACTCTCAACTTTCCCTGAATATCCCCCTGTGTACAAAACATCTTCCATTATTTCCTTGCCTCTCTTTCATTTTAACGCCGCACCTGTGCTTTTTATACTGTGTTACCCAATTTCCATTATTTCTTCTTTTCCGTTATAGCACACAATCACTTTTTTCTTCTCTTTCGAGTTCAATTTAAACGAAGTAACCTTACCATTTTCCCACGCAAAATCAACAATGATATTTCCTCTTGCAACTAAACCTTTAACCTCACCTTTTTTGAAACAATCTGGCAAAGCTGGCAGAATTTCAATAACCCCTTCATGACTTTGAATCAGCAATTCAGCAAGTCCAGCCGAGAATGCAAAGTTGCCATCAATTTGGAAAGGTGGATGCGCGTCGAAGAGATTTGGATAAGTTCCGCCCCCGTGCATTTTTGTGTTTTGTCCGTCCTCAACCAAGCGCAGTTGATTGTTCATCAAATTAATCGCATGATTGCCATCTTTCAATCTTGCCCATTGATTTATTTTCCAACCCAAACTCCAACCTGTGCCATCGTCACCTCTTAATTCCAGCGAACGCTTAACAGCCTGTGCAATGTCAGGAGTTTTTCTCACAGTGATTAGGTTAGCAGGGTGCAAGCCATACAAATGTGAAATATGTCTATGTGTCGGCTCTGCCTCTTCTTTTTCTGTATACCATTCTAAAAGTTGTCCTTTAGAACCGATTTTGAAATCAGGCATTTTCGCGAGTTTTTCCTTTACATTTTCGATTTCATCGTCGTCGATTTCAAGAATTTCACAGCACTCTAAAAAGTTAATAAAAACTTCTTTTATAATAGTGGTCGTCATTGTTGTTGTTTCTGAAATTGTGAAAACTTTTCCCTCGTGTCGATATCCATTCTCAGGAGAAGTGGACGGCGCAAAAATGTACTCTCCATCGTGAAGTGTCAGAACATCAAGATAGAACTGGGAGCATAATTTCAAAATTCCATAGACTTTATCCCTTAAGAATTCATTGTCTTGTGTAAAATTGTAGTACTCATACAAATTGTTACAAAGCCACCCACCGCCTAAAGGCCAAAATCCAAATCTAACCGAGCCTTTTACATCAAGCCCTACCGATGTTGTACTTCTCCACATATCGACATTGTGGTGAGCAGTAAAACCTCTTGCATTAAATTGGACTTTCGCCGTGTTTTGCCCGGCAACGCTGATTTCTTCAACCATTTTTAGCATTGGTTCATAGCACTGTGAAAGATTGCATACCAAGGTTGGCCAGTAATTCATTTCTGCATTAATGTTAATTGTGTAATTAGACGACCACGGAGCTCTTAACTCCTTGTTCCAAATTCCTTGTAAATTCGTAGCTTGTGTTCCCTCTCTCGAGCTTGCTATTGTTAAATATCTTCCAAAGTTAAACAAAGTTACATACATTCCAAGGTCTGATTTATCAGTTTGAAACTCGACTAATCTGCTGTATGTATCTATGTTTTTTTCTTCTGCAAACAAATTAATTTCAGCCCTATTATAAAGTTCTTGATAATCTGAAAGATGAGATTTTTTAACACTGTCATAGTCTTTTAAATTGCTCAAAACTTCAAAAGTCTCATTTAATTTTTCATTGTTCAGTGGTAAATCAAATTTCTCAAAATTACTTTTTGCAGCAAATGCCAAAACTGTGCAAGTAGCATTTTTAACTTCAATAGAAACTTCATCAACCTTGATATCACCGTCGGTTTCAAGTATTTTCACACCCGACACAAAGCTAATGCCCTCATTCTCTTCATCATATACAATTGGATTTTCACATTTGTAGTAAACGGGCATTGCAACAGATGGGCAAATTCCCTTTAATACTAAAATATCGCCTCTAGCCTCTGTGCTAGATTTCAACTGACTTTCAAGGCTTAGTTTGAAATCGGTTTTTTTAGTTGATGTAAATTTCATCATCATTACGTCGTCAGGATAAGAAACAAAATATTCTCTTTTTACATTATTTCCTTGAGAATTAAACTCAACATCTGCAACAGCTTGTCCCATATCAAGGCTACGAGAGTAATTCTCGCATTCGCTACTTACTGAAAATTCGATGTTAATGTCGCCTAGTGGCATATATGCCTCTGAATATTCGCTTAGCATGTCTCTCTCAATGATATTCTCCGCTTTTTCATACTCTCCGTTTAGTGTAAATTCTTTTGCTTTTAAGTATGCGTCATAGGCTGTGTCCAAATCTTTGTCTTTTCTTTTTCCCGACCAAAGCGTGTCCAAATTCATCGACAATTTTTCGTTTTTCACTCCGCCAAAAATCATTGCTCCAATACTTCCGTTTCCAATTGGAAGCGCTTGAGTCCAAACTTGTGCTTGAGATTTGTACCATAATATATTATTCATCACAACTCCACCTTATACAATTTATATCCACAGAAACAATGTATTGACTGTGGATATCTGTATCATACAACAAAACATAATTATAATCAACAACTTTTTCTTTTTTAGCAAATTTATTTTATTATCTCTCTTGATATTGCTAATTTTTTCGTCAATATTTTCTCTAGTTCAATGACACATTTTAAAGTGTATGCAACCGATTCATTCACCTTTAATAAATCATCAACCGTACAGTTAGCGCTAATCGCTTTTTGAATTTTTTCACTTTCAGAATAAATCACTTTTGCTAATGCGTTTTCTTGGCATGCAATTGAGTTTATCACACCACACACGCTCTCTTCAACCGAACAAGATAAACCACAAACATTATTCATTACATGGTGGTTCATTCCTATGTTTTTCAAATTATCTATTTTTTGACAAAGTTGCTCTGATGCTAAATTGTTGTTTCCTCTGTTGCACATAGTTGCATCGCCCTCTCAAATAAAATCAAATTTATCCATTTGCTCAATAAATCGTTTCACAGATATTCATAAATATTACATTATAATAGTATATTTAAAACAGCATAATTTGTTACAGTCACAAAACCTATCTGCTGTACATAAAATATCAAAAGGAAGAATAATAGTTTGCAACAAGTAGAAAGGAACGGGGAATTACAATGAATGATTGTACACAAGTGGACATCACACGTTTTGAGGCTATAACACAGTTGATTGAATCTCTTGCAGCCAATGAATATGCCATTGCAAGCATATTGAGTGCAGAGAGTTCGAAAATCAAAAAAGCCTTAACTATTGAGGGCATCACATTTGCGCAAATCCTTTTGATTAACGACTCAATTAAACTCATGCTTTTACGAATTGAGGAGCTTGAATTGATATTGGTGGCTAAACTCAATTTGTTTAACGGAGAAATTTGCTGAGTAAAAGGAGAATAATGCTATGACAGAATTAAACCTAGTTGAATACACCCCACAGAATACATCTGAAGTCGATAGTCTTGCGCGTTGCCCTGCAATCGACAAAATTATATCCTCTGTCGCTGCACAAGATAGCTCTATAGCAGATATATTGTGTGCTTTAGGGGAGCAAATGTCTCAAGTTATCGCCGACATGGAATTAACCCCTTCCCAATTAATTGAGCTTAACACGTCCGTTGAAAGTATCATTTCGCTAATCAACACCATTGAAGGCACTTTGAAATTTAAACTGAAAATATTCACAGGTTGTGAATGCGATGAGATAGATTAAAACGTAATAAACTGACCGATATAGCTCTTATAATTTACTGTTTAATACCTGCTGAACAACTTGATAGCATCAAGATAAGCCGTAAAATTTGCTCTGTGAGCGAATTTTACAACAAACGCTTTGCGTTTGTTGGGGCTGTCGCATTAAGACGTTCAGTGGTGAATATGAACAATGTTATGGTGTAGGGCAA
>CAYJBU010000111.1:0-8914 GCA_964368155.1 uncultured Eubacteriales bacterium
AGTCGGCGCAGTAACTGCAGCCGCTGTGATTTGCACTGCCTTTTTCTTTATAAATATGTGTGCCTGTTCGTTTGGTGGGGAAGTTTGGTATTTGCGACATAAATATTTGTATTTGGCGCAAGGTAGGGGGTAGCTGTTTTGTTTTTGTCATTTTTTTATTCCTTTCATTTGGTATGTTTTTTGTAAACCACTTATTTAATGTGGGTTCGAATCCACCGACACCTCGAAAACAGGCAAAGGACATCATTGAAAAACGACATAAAAAAACAGGCCTTTTTCCGCAGAAAAAAGCCTGTAAACACCGATGTCCTCGGCATTTTCAGCCGAGGACATCTTTTTTGGTGGGTAATTATGGTGGAGATGATCGGGATCGAACCGACTACCTCTTGAATGCCATTCAAGCGCTCTGGCGAATTAGCGGTAAAACGACCCTGAGTTTTGATTAATTATAGTTAAAATCCTTTGATTGTTATTTCCACTCTCCGTTTATAAGATGCAAACTAGGCGTATTTAGGTTTACAAACGGATAAAATTAGAAATAATTTCATCCATATTCTCATGAATATTAGGATTAATACATCTTTATGCTATAAAAATGTTATCACTGCTTGGCAGTTCCATCTATAATAGATAGTACAAAATCCTTTGCACCTTGCAAAAGTTTACGCTTATATGCTTTTTTATTATTCAGATCTTGTTCTGATTTAAACCAAATTTTATTTTTATCAAAAACACCACCTATTTGCTTGGCTGTGGCAGGAAGTCCAAGAATATCTGTCATTAGGCATTGTATATCTGATACGGTAAAAAATTCGCCTTTTCCTTCATTACTAACTATATACATAGTCAATAACATCTGCTTTTTAAAAGTGTCTTGATCTTTGATTACAGGATAATTTTTAAGATTTAAATCATCTGCATCAACAGACGTATACACAGATTCTATTTTACTTCGTGATTTTTTTAATTTAACAGTCTTTTTCTTTTCTGTTTTATCTTCACTTGGTTGATATGTTTCTACATAATTGATACCATCATTTGTTAATATGTACTGTTTTGGAATTTTCTTTTTTACATCTGGATCATCCATTATATATCCTTTATTCGCAAGATTCTTTAACAACTCACTATTATTTGAATATTTAGGACGTCTCGCATCAATATAATACTGCTTTATACTCTCTGATGTAAAAACTTTTGTTTCATTTTTCTTTTCATCATAGTATGCTGCAATTAATACAAAATCTTGCTCTGATAAAAATCCAAACCCTTTTAAAAAAGAAGCAAGGCTTGTTCGAGATAAGTCTTCCTGTATTTTTTCAAAACTCTTTTCAGGTAATAGCAAATTATTTGATTCTTCTAATAAAACTGAGCCTGGTAGCTTTGAATCAGTCACATCTATAGTTTGTGGTACTCCACGAGTACGTACTATTGCATCTATTGCAGCTGGAAGAAGAGTATTATTAAAAATGCTACGTTCTCTCTCAACCAAGTCAGCAGAACCCTCTGCTTCAAATTTAATTTCACCTATTTCAAATTTTACACGAACATCTGATTTTTCTCCCATTACTTTGTTAACCCCGCTTTACTATATAATTCTTCGAGCATAACCCGAAAATTCCATTTGATATCATCTATATCTTTTTTTCCGGCAGTATATGTAATATTATGTGCTGAAAAATTCCCTACTATCCTAAAAGAATCAAATTCATTTTTAATTCTTGAAAGCTTAATTGTTTGATTATTTTTCACATTACTAACAATTCTTTCAAGCATAACATATCCTGTTCCCGAGGCCTCTTTTATCTCATCATCTATTCCCAAATTTTGATATGTCAAGACTAATAAAATTTCGAACAACCTTCTCATTAATACTGCAGTTGCATCAAAACAATTGTTTTTGTAAGTGTGATTTATTTGCTTAATAAGTCTATCTAAATAATTGCGCTTACCACAAAATTTTGTTTCTTCAAGTAGCTCGCTGTTTGATTCAATAGTTACATAATCTTCCCATAAGGCACCTATATTTTTTTCAAGTTCTTGCAATACCATTGGAATAAATTCAACATCCGATGTACTTCCTTTAATTATCAAAAATGTTTTTTCTTTGCCTTTAATAAGTTTATTTTTTAATCGCGATGTGTTAGGAGCATTAAACCCACACATAATTAACAAATCTGAAATAAGTGCCATCGAAAACTGTGTTTCCCCTTTTTCTTTATAATTATAAAAACACAATAGTTTAGCTCGTTCGGTTTCCGCCTTATTTTGCAAGTTTGTCTTTTCAACATAATCAATAATTTTCATTTATGACCCTCTTCTTACCTATTGAATAATTAATTGTTCTTCAGATTAACACAAGTACGACAAGTATTTTCTTGACCTAACCTGTAAATTAAGTTTCATATACACTTTTACATTTCCCTTATACAAACTTACAAATACATGACTGCTTGTAACTTATTAATTGGCAGTTCAGAAGCCCTAGTGTTACTTATAATCGCAAATTCAAATATAACTGACATTAAAAATTACTGATTTCGGTTGGATATTTCTCCTTGAATGGCTTTTGTCAAAGTAATTCAAGGAGTTTTTTCTTTGTTAATTTCAATCAAACATTTCACAGCCTTTAAAGTTCATTATTTATATAAGAAAGCTGAATTTCAGCAGCTTTTTTTGATACTTTGCATTTTTCACATATTTCATCAATGCTTAAATTTTTTATGTGTTTAGGCGTCATCAACAAATAACTGGCAAAAGTATTTGCTTGCCACTCTGGATCTTGATAAGAAGGAATTCTTGAATTACCATCTATTCTATACAACGAAACAGTATTTTCATCGTGCATAAAATAATGTCCAACTTCATGGCAAAGAGTAAATCTTGCTCTTGCTTTGTTATCACATGCATCATTATAAACATCTTCTCTAATTCGTATTTTATGCTTACTTGGAATGGCCTCCGCATACTTACCTTTTAGCTCATGAACATCTACTATTTCCAGCTGAAAATTTTCATCAAGTTTAGGAAGTATCCATTCTATAAATTTTACAATTGGAAAACACAAATGTTCTTCTAACCCAAAAACTTGTTTTAATTTTAAAACATTATCCTCTATTTGTTTTCTTGAAGTACTATTTGCTTTATATTCAATCATTAATTGTTGTCTCCTATATATAATAAACTTTTTAATTTTTCCAATTCGTTCTCATCAAATTTGTCTAGCCGTCGCGCAAAAGCAAATACAAGTTTTTTATTCTCTGTATCAAGCCCGTCTAATTGTATCTTTATAGTTTCATTTGTTTCTGAAAAAGCAAATTCCAGCTCTTCTATTTGAGTGTTATTCAAGTTATATATCGATACTAACGTAGCCAACCAATGATCTGGGATTTTCTTTTTGCCATTCTCAACTGCGGATAAAAAAGAAGATGTAACATATAATTTTTCAGCCATAATTTTTAAAACTTCACCATTATCTATCCTAATTTTGCGAAGAGCCTTACCGAAACTTGTTATCATAATTTCGCCTCCCTAATTAATAGCCTAGTTTTCTTAATAACATTATAAGCCCTAAATTAAAATTTGTCAACCTTTTGGTTGATTTATTTTCATCCAAGGTTAATTATTGTTTGTGAAGAAAAAACAGTATATTAATATACTGCGGTTAGAAATTTGAAACCTATATGTTACTTATATTCCGTTGAAATATAGTCCGTTTACTTGATATAATTATTTTAAGGCAGGTGTACTTTATGATTACTAATAAACTTGGTAGCAAAATAAGGCAATTACGTCAACAGACAGGTCTCAGTCAAGAAAAATTCGCACTAAAAATCGGAATGGACCGAACATATTTTGCAAGTGTTGAACTTGGTAAGCGTAACATTGCAATAATAAATCTTGAGAAAATTGCAAAAGGACTTGGCGTAACTTTATCTGAACTGTTTGAGAACATTTAAATTAAGGAGTTTAATAATGGAACAAATAATTAAAACAATTGTTTATGAGGAATTTTCAAAATTAATAATATTAATTGAAAAGGATTTTAACATAAACTACAAAAGGAAAGTAAATAACTTCTTACTTAGTCAAATGGATGAACAAATTACTGCAAGCATGGTTTTTGTAAGTAGCTTTGAATCTAAAAGTGGATTTGCTATTGAAAATTGTGCTAAAAGAATTGCTCGTCTTCGTTTTGGTGATGAAAATGTACCATCTATAGTAAATCCTCATAATTTACCTCATAGCTTAAATGCAGACAGTGTTAATGGACAGATTGTGGTAACAAATGTGGATACTAATAACGGAGATTTGAGAGGCAGGATTTCGGCTTACCGTGCAAATAACATGGCATCGGGACTTGGCAGAAGTCGCAATGAAAGTGGAGTAACGCAAAACAGTATAAAACGTGACCTATTACCTCTTTCTGAAGAATTTATGACTGACAAGATACATATGAAACCCGTTGATTTAGCTTTTTTTGATGGTACAGATTGGAATGTATGTGAATTAAAAGCTGGTGGTGACCTTGATAGTTCTAATGCTCCGTCAAATGTTGAAAAATTGCTGAACATTTATGTTGATATGGCTATTCAAAATTGTAATGCGTATTTTGCTACGCTATATAACAAAGATGGCGAGGGCAACACTTGGAAAGGCGCTGTGAAAAAACATATGCACTATCCCTCTATGTTTTTGATAGGTGCAAACTTTTGGAATAAAATACTTCCACCGAGTATTAATTTTAACGATTTTACTCGTATTTATAGTGAAGCACTTGACGAAATCGACTTGAATAATCGTATTAATCAAATGATAAATAATTGCTTAGACAGTTTGCAATGAGGTGCTTATGACAAATTACAGTATTCATAATAAAGACTGCTTTGAATTCATGAAAACTATGCCTGATAAAAGTGTTGACTTAATCCTAACAGATCCGCCATACAATATAGCACAATACTCAACCGGAAATATCGCTTTGCCGGGTCGAGAAGCATTAAACAATGATATCGCTGATTGGGATAAAATCAATATTGAACCAAGTGACCTTTTAGAGGATTTTAAGCGAATACTTAAACCAAAAGGCAATATTTTTGTTTTTACAAGTTATAATCAAATTGGCAAATGGCACGAAGCATTTGACAGTGAATTCGATACTTTTCAATTTTTCATATGGCATAAGACGAACCCAGCTCCAAAGATATATAAAAATGGTTTTTTAAATAGTTGTGAAATGATTATTTGTATGTGGAACAAAGGACATACTTGGAACTTCACCAAACAAAATGAAATGCACAACTTTTTTGAGAGTCCTATTTGTATGCGCCCTGAAAGACTGAGTGACCCAAAGCATCCTGCTCAAAAGCCAGTTAGGCTGCTTAAACATATTATCAATATTGCAAGCAACGAGGGCGATGTTGTGTTCGACCCATTTATGGGTGTAGGCTCAACAGGGGTAGCAGCACTTGAATTAGGACGCAAATTTGGTGGTTGTGAGATAGATGAGAAATATTTTAAGGCAGGAAAGAAAAGATTAGAAGGTGAAGTTAGTTTATGAATCCTCAGTTAGAAGGCATATCGGAAAATATGTTGCAGTTAGGGTTATCAGCACTTTCTCACGCAAACAGACATGCAGCTTATCATGCTGCACCAAATCCAAATTGGGAACAACTATCCGTTCTGCAAGCTGCACACGCTACAGAAATATTAATAAAAGCACGAATCGCAGAAGAACATCCATTGCTGATTTTTGAAAAATTCCCTAAAATATCATCAACAGATATATCATTAGAGCAACTTTTTGCGGATGGAAAAACGATTGATTGGAATGAGTTGCCTAATAGATTGTGGGCTACTACCGGGATGTCAATCAAAGATATTGATTTTTTCAAGGAATTTGGTAAGATGAGAAATGCTATTCAACATTTTGGAGCTATTCCAAATGGATTTTCGTTAGGATACTTTTCACTTGATTTCATCTTCCATGTCATAGACCCTTTCATTAATGACTGTTGGAATTTGTTTGCTGTAGACTTCGATGAAGATTACGATAGTGCTGAAAACTTTCCAGAAATACTCTTGAATAATGAAATAGCTTTTTTAGTTTCACATAAAATCACACTTTCAGAAGCGCACTGGAATATAGACTGGGAACGATTATCAGATAAATATAAATTTATGATGCAAATGCGAATCAGGAAAGCAAAACAACAAATCTCCCCGTCTAACTGACAGGGAGATTTGTTATTATAAGATGCTCTACATTGCGTTCATTTCGGCTACGAACATTATATGTATATTGATTGTCAAAAGAAAGAACATTAAAATCATCTTTATACAAACTATGGATAAAATCGGTGTTTTTAATAACAAGCATAAATCTTGCAAGTGTATTTTTAAGCTCATGTGCTAATCTTTCTTGATCGTTTGATGTAAAATCTTTACCCTCATAATCAGAAAAATCTGTATCATATGGAGGGTCTAAAAACATAAAGTCATCTTCGGTTAAATTAGCATTTTTAAAAAAATCTTCAAAATCAGAGTTATAAATATCAGTATTTTTAAAAATTTCCTCCACATCACGATTAAACATGTTTTCAATTTTTACCATAAAATTCTTTTTGTTATAGCTCATTCCACCATAAGGTATATTGAATTCACCCTGCTTATTATATCTAAACATTGAACCATAGCAGTATTCACGCATAAAATAGAAGTTTGCTATTTTATACTGAAGACTCGGCGCATCCATTCTTTGCAAATTAATATCATTAAAAACATTCCTAAAATACATATAGTATCCACTTGTAAATCCGGTTATAAGATTGCTTTTTAAATCTTCACTACTAAAAGGCGCTTTTTCATTATTCTTTATAGTTCTTACAATTTTATCAGCAACATTTTTATTTAGGTGCGACATAAAGTCAACTTCATTTAACATTAATTTTTCAGTAAAGCCACAATTTATATCGTGCGCAAATCCTGCTGTCATTTTAGATAATAGTATTTCGAGTTCCTTTTTGTTTGTTTGGTTTTTTTGAGTATTTCGATACAACCCAAAAATATCATCATAATTTTTTTCACACACAGAAATTATATTTGCAAAACTATTACTATAACATAACAGTAACTCATATAACTGCTTATCTTGACTTTTTAAGAGTGAGTAGTATTCCATAAGCGACTGTGAAATGTCATTGATTGCAGCATTTTCAGGTCGTAGGTAGAAAAAAACTGCACCTCCACCAAAGAAAGGTTCTATATATCGTTTATATTTAGGAAACAGTCTTCTTATTTTATCTATTTCGCCTGATTTTCCTCCAGGCCATTTAATTAATGGATTCATTGTTTTTACCTCGCTATTATTAATTTTATTATATCATAAGCACTTTAATAAAGCTATTACTTTATTTATTAGTGTCAGAATATATTTCTAATTTAATTTTTAGATTTGTAATAGAAACCTGAAATGCCGCATTTTATGCTACACTTTCTTTCACCACCTCATCCACATCAATCCCAAGTTCAAATTGCTTAAGCGTAACATTGAGCTCAATATCAAGCTTATAATCCCTGTTTACTGTCACGCTTTTTATAAGCCTACTCGCAATCATTTTCTTAACCTCGTTGCTACTACTTTCGAATATCTCCGCCCAGTGTAAAACCTGTGTGTAATCATATTTTACACTTTGCACTTTTGTGTTGATTTCATCAAGCTGTTTTTGTAAATTTTGCAGTTTTTGCTGTTCTGTCAGCATATTTGATTTTGCTGTTTCTACAAGTTCGGACAGTATCTCCACCGAAAAGCTACTGTTGCCTGACACAGCTTTTACAACCTCTGCTTTTAGCTTTTCATATTCTGCACTTGCCTTACTGTAAGCTTTTGTTGACAGTTTTATTTGTTTTTGTATTTCAGCAATTGAACTTTGCTCTATTTTCAGAAGCACATCATTTTTATTAATCACTCTCATCTTATCAAAAATTCTATGCAATATCTCAGTTACAATTCCGTCTAAAATAGACATTGTATAACCTGTTTGACCATTGCACTCTTGGCGGTGGCGTGTTTTGTTATAGCACACGTAGCGCACACGCCTTGAGAAGACATCCTCACCACTTGCATTTGTGCGTTTTGTACCGCTTGTAGTAAGGGTTAATCTACCGCCGCAGTGTCCGCAAAATACATTGCCTGACAGCAAAGACTGCCCACTCACATTGCGTGGCATATAGCGCTTTTCGTTAAATTCATTTATACGCTCTTGCATTAAGTTTTGTGCTTTTTCAAATATATCTAAATCAACAATTTGCAGATCTTCAAACATTTCAGACTTGCTGTCACCACTTCTCAGCACTCCAATATATGTAATGTTGTGCAGTATATGCCCTATTGTAGCCTCATGCCAGTTCGCACCTTTTCTTGTTTTAATACCCTTATTGTTAAGTATGTTGGCGATTTTACATCTGCCATAACCCGAGTTGGCACACATGTCAAATATTAGTCTAACCACACCCGCCTCATCTTCGTCTATAACAAGTTTCTTCACCTCATGCTTGCGCTTGTTTAAAATACCACTACTCTCTAATCGGTAGCCAAAGGGCGCGATTCCACCACGGAATCGCCCCTCTTTCACCATTTGCCCAAGTGCTGTTTTTGTGCGCATTGACGTCTTTTTACTCTCTCCATCTGCTTGCCAAAAGCGTATGTAATTTGTGAGGTGGTCGGTGTGCGAGTCAAAGCGTTGTTCGCCCTCTTGCACGCTCCACACTTTTATGCCGTGCTTTGAAAACCACTCCACAACAAATGGTGTTTCGTCAGATTTTCTGCCAAGCCTGTCGAACATGAATACGAGCAGTATATCAAACTTGCCTTTTTCGGCGGCTTGCTTGATAGTTTGAAGCTTGTCCCTATCGG
>CAYJBU010000112.1:0-8828 GCA_964368155.1 uncultured Eubacteriales bacterium
AGAAACATTTTACCACAAATTGAGCTGTACTTCAATTTTCATTTAACTTAACAATGCGTATTTTTTGAAAGGGATGTTTTTAATGAATTTAAAAAGCACAAAGTTTATTCAAGGAGAAAAATGGTGGGGGGGATGCGTTAGCGACGGAGTAAAAATGCCCATCAGTATAGATGACACTTTTTCTTTGAATTTATACGAACATACAACCCATAACCAAACTATGCCTTTGTTTATTTCTAATAAAGGTAGGGTGATTTGGTGTGACGATGGATTTATAATTGATTTTAAAGATGGCGAGATTACTGTAGAAAGTAATAGTGAAATCATACTAGAAGAGACAAATGGTAATTTACAATCCGCATACAAGTTATCAGAAAAGTACACAAAACCGTGCCAAACAATAATACCAGAAGTTATCTTCAAAGTTCCACAATATAACTCTTGGATTGAGCTGATGTATGACCAAAGCGAAGAAGAGATTATCAAGTATGCTAACTCAATACTTGAAAACGGGTACCAACCGGGCATACTTATGATTGATGATAACTGGCAAGAAGATTATGGTGTGTGGGAATTTAGTGCAAAAAGATTTAATGACCCAAAAAAAATGATGGAAATTTTAAACTCAAAGGGTTTTGAAGTTATGCTTTGGGTATGCCCTTTTATAAGTCCAGATTGCCAAACATTTAGATACTTAGAAGAAAAAGGTTTTCTTGTAAAAGATAAAAGAGGTGGAATAGCTATAAAACACTGGTGGAATGGTTATAGTGCGATTTTAGATTTCACTAATCCTGATGCTTGTAACTGGTTCCAAGAAAAACTTGACTTCTTAGTTACTGAGTATGGTGTTAAAGGATTTAAATTTGATGCTGGTGATTTATGGCATTATGATAATGAAAATGATGTGTATTTCCAATATGCTCCTCCACTTGAGCAAGTTAGACTTTATAGTGAATTTAGCGCAAAGTATGAATACAATGAACTGCGCACAGGCTTTAAAACTGCGAATTGTGCACTGTCTCAACGGTTGTGTGACAAAGGTCATTCTTGGGGAGATTCAGGTGTCGCTTCGCTAATTCCTAATGGACTAATGCAAAACATGTTAGGCTATAAATATAATTGCCCTGACATGATAGGCGGGGGAGAGTATAAGAACTTTTTGGACAACAGCATGACACTAGACGAAGAATTAGTGGTAAGATATGCGCAAATTGCTGCTCTATTTCCAATCATGCAATTCTCTGCTTCTCCATGGAGAGTATTGTCAAATGAGAATAATCAACTATGCTATAAAGCGGCTTGTATACATCTAAAGTTTGCAGAGTATTTGATAGATGAAATAAAAGTAGCTATTTCTGAAAAAATGCCGATAATGCAACATATGGCAATTGCATTTCCTGATGGTGGTTATGAAGATATTGATACTCAGTTTATGATTGGGAGAACTCTGTTAGTTGCACCTGCTACAAAAAAAGGTGAAAGAGAGAAAATTGTCTACTTACCTGCTGGGAAATGGGAGTCGGATTTAGGTGAAATTCATGAAGGTGGTTGTGAATTAATTATTCAAGTACCGTTAGAAAGACTGCCTTATTTCATCAAAAAAAGTTAATTTCTTTAATTAAATCGTTATGTGTTAATTCGAGATAAAAAAATTAGCCACTAAGAACAATTAACTTGCTCTTAGTGGCTTGAATACTTTCATAAGATTAAAATAATTACTGAGATGTAAATTACTATGATTTGAATTTACTGTCCTGTTTTCAAATGTTAGGTGGAGAGAATTATCTGCTATTTTATGTTATAATCCATAGTAGCAAAAGCTGTTAAATCTTTAAATCCATATTTTTTGTACATTGGAATTCCTTGTTCAGTCGCCCAAAGCCAAATATACGAAATTCCTCTTTTTTTTATTTCTTCAACCAATAAGTCCATGATTTTTGAGTTAATTCCTTTTCTTCTGTACTGTGGTTGCGTATATACATTTGTAATATAGGCACGCATTCCTTTGCTGTTTCCAAATGATGGAGGATATTTCTGAAAAATTACAGAACTGGTAGAGATTATTTTGTTGTCTTCTTCTGCAACGCCGATAATCAGTGAGTTATTTAACTCACTATAAAAATATTCCTTGAGTTCATCAGTAATATCAATTTGTTGGTATGCGCCTTCTTCTATCAATAGCTGAATGCGTAATTCGATAATTTGTTCAATGTCTTTTTGTAATGCTTTTCTATAAACCATTTTCATTTAACCCTTTCCCAATAGTTACTTTATTATGATATATTTATTTCAGTGTTTTAAATAAACTAAATAGCAAAAACTTAATTATCCTGTGTTTTGGGTTTTTTCACTAAGCGTTAATTTGTTAGTTCAAGTCAATTTGATATAAAATGAGATTTTTTCTATTTACTCTTGCATTTTGACGTAGTAATATGGTAAAATGTAAAGGTAAAAAATGCTAGGAGTGTGCTTTATGTTAAATATAAAGATTGAAAAAACAAATACCCCAAAAGAAAAACCCGCATCTAAAGATGTTCTCGGATTTGGACAAATTTTTACTGATCACATGTTTGTGATGGAGTATCAAGAAGGCAAATGTTGGTATGACCCTAAAATCATGCCTTATTCTAATTTGTCGCTTGATCCTGCAACTATGGTTTTTCATTACGGACAAGAAATGTTTGAGGGAATGAAAGCTTATAATGCAGAAAATAACAAAGTTTTACTTTTTAGACCTGACAAAAATATTGAAAGAGCGAATAAATCTAACGATAGAATTTGTATTCCACAAATTAATCCAGACGACTTCCTACAAGCGTTAAAAGCTATTGTTGACGTTGACAAAGATTGGATTCCAAAATGGGAGGGTACATCGCTTTATATAAGACCTTTTGTTATTGCAACAGACCCGTTTTTAGGAGTTAGACCATCGAACACATATAAGTTTATCATTATATTATCACCAGTAGGCGCTTACTATGCGAGTGGATTAGCTCCTGTTAAAATTTGGATTGAAGATGAATATGTAAGAGCGGTTAAAGGTGGAGTAGGCGAAGCTAAAACAGGTGGAAACTATGCTGCTAGTCTTAGAGCGCAAATGAAAGCTCATGACGAGGGGTATGCGCAAGTATTATGGCTTGATGGTGTTGAAAGAAAATATATTGAAGAAGTAGGAGCAATGAATATTTTCTTTAGAATTGGTGACACAGTTGTTACACCTGCGCTGAACGGTAGCATTTTACCTGGTGTTACTCGTGCTTCTTGCATAGAATTGTGCAAAAGCTGGGGCTTGACAGTTGAAGAAAGAAAAATTTGTGTTGATGAACTAGTTGCTGCTGCTAAATCAGGCGAATTGAAAGAGTGTTGGGGTAGTGGTACTGCTGCTGTAATTTCTCCTGTCGGTGGATTGAGATTTGGTGACGAAGTGTTTGAAATCGGAGATGGTAACACTGGGGAGATTAGCCAAAAACTATATGACACTGTTACAGGAATTCAACTTGGGAAAATGGAAGATAAATTCAATTGGACAGTCGAAGTTAAATGATTTTAATGTATATGACTTTAATTCTTAGTTGAAGTATAGTTTATTCCCTTAATATTTGTATATTTGGATAATGAGGTCTCATAATAATACCAGTGATATAAGATAAGGAGCAGATTGCATCTTAAAACTAAAGATTGGTTATTGTTATGAGATCTTTTGCCAAAATGTAGGGTAATAAAGAATTCTTTTATTATTTGTACAAAGGCTTTTCAAAATAAAAACAAGCTCACTCTAGCCGAGCTCATGTAATCCGAACCACGCCTAAAATTGCCCAAATTGCACCTTTACCTGCGTTATCCTCTTTGTAATACACAAGTATTACTTCATCGTCTGCCTTGTTATAGTCACAATTTGGACGATTTTAGGTCTAAGATTTTAAAAGCACTGTGTGGGTTTAATAAGGAATAAAAGGCGAGAAGTAATGCTTTCCGCCTTACGAGCGACTTTTGTGAACTTAGTAAGCCCACAGAGTACTTTTAAAACGGGTTCGGATTACATGAACTCGGCTATGCAATTTGTTTAAGTTCCATAAAAAAAGATGGGTTTTCATGTGTAATATAATTATGTTGTTATTCCTATATCACGGTTTTCATAGCATTATATCAATGAGGCTATATACAAAGTGAAAAAAGTATGTTAAAATTTTAACAAGGTAGAAGATACAATGTTAAAACTAATAAAAACGACAAAGGAGAATAATAGTAATGACTGTAAAAACTTACCAAATCGTTGAAAATGTTGAGAGCTTTAATGCTGCACTTGCTAGAGTGAGAGAGGCGCAAAAGATATTTGCTACTTACACTCAAGAGCAAGTAGATAAGATTTTTAAAGCCGCTGCCCTAGCTGCGAACAAGGCTAGAATTCCTCTTGCAAAAATGGCTGTTGAAGAAACTGGAATGGGCGTTGTTGAGGACAAAGTTATAAAGAATCACTATGCTTCTGAATATATCTATAACACATATAAAGACATGAAAACTTGTGGTGTTATTGAAGAAGATGTTGCATTTGGAATTAAAAAAATAGCTGATCCAATTGGTGTGGTTGCAGCTGTAATACCTACTACGAACCCTACATCAACTGCAATATTTAAAACACTATTATGCTTAAAAACACGTAATGGAATTATTATAAGTCCACATCCAAGAGCAAAGAACTGTACAATTGCTGCTACAAAATTAGTTTTAGAAGCTGCAGTAGAAGCAGGCGCGCCAGAAGGTCTTTTTGCTTGGATTGATGTTCCTTCATTAGAACTAACAAACCTTGTTATGAAAGAAGCTGACATAATTCTTGCAACAGGTGGCCCAGGAATGGTAAAAGCTGCATATTCTTCTGGTAAACCAGCACTCGGTGTTGGTGCAGGAAACACTCCTGTAATTATTGATGATACTGCAGATGTGAGAATGGCAGTTAACTCAATAATACATTCAAAAACTTTTGATAACGGAATGATTTGTGCTTCTGAGCAAGCAGTAATAGCACTTGATAAAGTTTATTCTGCTGTGAAAAAAGAATTTCAAAAAAGAGGATGCTATTTCCTATCAAAAGCAGAAACCGAAAAAGTTAGAAAGACCATCATCATCAATGGTGCGTTAAATGCGAAAATTGTTGGACAAACTGCATTTAAAATTGCTGATTTGGCTGGCGTTAAAGTCCCTGAAGACACGAAAATTATTATCGGTGAAGTTGAAAACGTTTCTATAGAAGAGGAATTTGCACACGAAAAATTATCTCCTGTTCTAGCGATGTATAAAGCAAAATCATTTGATGAAGCAATTGAAAAAGCTGCTCACCTTGTCGAAGATGGCGGACTAGGTCATACTTCTTCACTTTATATCGATGTTAATCAAAAAGAAAAAATGGCTAAACATGCTGCTGCAATGAAAACTTGCCGTATTGTTATCAATACACCTTCTTCACATGGTGGAATCGGAGATTTATATAACTTTAAACTTGCACCTTCTCTAACACTCGGTTGTGGAACATGGGGTGGAAACTCTATCTCTGAAAACGTTGGAGCACAACACTTAATTAATATTAAAACAGTTGCCGAGAGGAGAGAGAACATGCTTTGGTTCAGAACACCACAAAAATTATATTTCAAAAAAGGTTGTATGCCAATTGCTCTTGATGAGCTTAAAGCCTATTATGATAAAAAGAAAGTGTTCATAGTAACTGATAATTTCTTGTTCGACAACAATTTCACAAAACCGGTTACAGATAAGCTTGATGAGATGGATATAAAATATACTGTCTTTTCAAATGTTGAGCCAGACCCAACACTTGCTTGTGCAAAACAAGGCGCAAAAGCAATGGAAGAATTCCAACCTGATTGCATAATTGCTTTCGGTGGCGGTTCTGCAATGGATGCTGCAAAAATAATGTGGGTTCTATATGAACACCCTGAAGTCGACTTTGCTAATATGGCGATGAGCTTTATGGATATTAGAAAAAGAATTTATCCTTTCCCTAAAATGGGTGAAAAAGCATACTTTATTGCTATACCAACATCATCTGGAACAGGTTCAGAGGTTACTCCTTTTGCTGTTATTACAGATGAAACAACGGGTACTAAATATCCACTTGCTGACTATGAAATTCTTCCAAACATGGCAATTGTCGACACAGACAACATGATGACTCAACCAAAAGGTTTGACAGCAGCTTCCGGTATAGATGCGCTAACACATGCTTTTGAGGCATATGTATCAGTGCTTGCAAATGAGTTTACAGATGGACCTGCGCTAAAAGCAATCAAGAATGTATTCGCATTCTTGCCAACTGCTTATGACGATGGAACTAATATCAAAGCTCGTGAAAAAATGGCTGAAGCTTCAACACTAGCCGGTATGGCTTTTGCTAATGCTTTCTTAGGAATAAACCATTCACTCGCACACAAATTAGGAGCTTACCACCACTTACCTCACGGAGTAGCAAATGCACTTCTAATGTGCTATGTAATGAGATATAATGCTGTTGATGTACCACCTAAAATGGGTAGTTTCTCTCAATATGAGTATCCAAAAGCTTTAGAAAGATATGCTGAAATAGCTGCCTTTGTTGGTGTTACAGGAAAAGACGACAATGAAAGTCTTGAAAATCTAATTATAAAGATTGATGAGTTAAAAGCTAAAATTGGCATTAAAAAATCAATTAAAGACTATGGTATCAAAGAAGAAGATTTTATGGCAACACTTGATGAAATGGTTGAAAACGCATTTGATGACCAGTGCACCGGTGCAAATCCAAGATACCCATTGATGAAAGATTTGAAAGAAATATATCTAAAAGCATTCCATGGAGAATAATTTGAGAGGATTTTGGAGGTAAATTATACTATGAAACTAGATAATATTATAGCAAAAAGAACTCATAAAACTATTTATAGAGACGGCGACTTGGCAATTAAAGTTTTTGACGAGAGCTATTCAAAAGCAGATATTTTAAACGAAGCTTTGAACTTAGCCAAAGTTGAAAACACAGGGCTTCAAACACCAGGTGTTAAGGAAGTTGGGATGTTTGATGGAAAATGGGGAATTGTCACCACTTTCCAAGAGGGAAAAACACTTGAAGAATTGATGGAAGAAAATCCTGATAAATTCGACGAATACCTTGAAAAATTTGTTGAAATTCAAATGGAGATTCACGAGAAAAGTGCTCCTATGCTAAATAAGCTAAAAGATAAAATGGCAATGAAGATTGCAAGTTGTGGATTAGATGCAACAATTAGATATGAGCTTGACTCCAGGCTTGCAGGTATGCCAAAACACACAAAACTTTGCCACGGTGATTTTACACCAAGCAATGTTGTTATAAAAGAAGACGGAACCGCCTTTATTCTTGACTGGGCACACGCTACTCAAGGAAACGCAAGTGCCGACGTGGCTAGAACATATCTGCGTTTTTCGCTTAAAGGCATGACTGAAGTTGCGGATAAATATCTTGATTTATTCTGCAAAAAGAGTGACACAGCAAAACAATATGTGCAAAAATGGTTGCCGATTGTAGCCGCTTCACAGCTCGTAAAGAAGAATGATAATGAAAAAGATTTTCTTCTTGAGTGGGCAAATGTAGTAGAGTACGAATAATTATTATCACCCCTACAGCTGGAAAATTAGCTGTAGGGGGACTACTATTTATATGAAAAGGATTGGTGAGGATTATGTTGAAAGTAGGACTGATTGGTACGTCAGAAACAGTTGTGAGCAATGAGAATACTGCTATAACTATGGGAAGCGGAGATTTGAAGGTTTTTGCTACTCCATGTATGATAGCACTGATTGAGAAATCGGCAAACGATTGTGTTAGAAGTTGCTTGGAAATAGGACAAGGAACTGTTGGAACACTTGTGAATGTAACTCATGTTGCAGCAACACCGCTTAACATGAAAGTGAAAGCAGAAAGTGAGCTTGTTGAAGTTGACAGGAAGAGACTAGTGTTCAAAGTCAAAGCTAGTGATGAAAGAGGTATTATTGGAGAGGGCGTGCATGAAAGGTTTATTATTGATAATGAAAAGTTCATGGGTAAAGTAAACTCGAAATGATACTTAAAAAAGTAGATATTAATAACAGGATTGTTCAGCATGTAGCAGTTAGCTTGCTAACTGTTATTGCTTTGTATATTGCATTTTGGAGGACAGGCTTTTTGCCTTTTGGAGAAAACTCTTTATTAATTATTGATTTAGACACTCAGTATACTGATTTTTTATTGTTTTTAAGAAATAATTCTCCACTGGAATTATTGTATTCATTTCATAAAGGTATGGGTGGTTCAACGATAGGAATATTCAGTTATTACCTTTTTTCTCCATTTAATTTAATTGTATACTTGTTTCCGGCATCTGAAATTGAACTAGCTATAGTTGTCATAATTTTTTGTAAATTTATATTTATTGCAAATATGATGTTGTTATATTTATCAAAACATTTTGAAAAATATAACATTTGTTTTGCGCTCTTTTATGCGATATCACCTTATTTTTCCACGTATTATTTTAATATACTGTGGTTAGACTGTTTTGCGTTATTTCCTCTTCTAGTGCTTGGTTGCGAAAAAGCAATAAAAGAAAGAAAGTTCAGACTTTTTATTGTAGTTTACATAATAATGCTGTTGTCAAATTACTATATAGCTTACATGGCTAGTTTGTTTATTTTGATTTACTTTTTTTATTATGCGATATTTTGTTTGAAGAAACAAGTAAAAGAAATTTTGATTGACATTAGAAACATGATATGCTGTGTTTTGATTTCGATTTGTTTAGTAGCTCCAATTCTTTTGCCAACTGTTG
>CAYJBU010000113.1:0-8792 GCA_964368155.1 uncultured Eubacteriales bacterium
GTATTTGGCTGAACAAAAACCTCCACCCTTTAAAAGAACTAGTCTATAAAATGGATGAAATCAAAACAGGAAAAATTGGGTTAACCGTTAATAAAATTCCAAAAAATGAATTGGGAATAGTTATAACCAAATTCAATGAAATGACAATAGCCCTTGATGAGTTGATGCGTAACATTGAAGAAAGTAATTCTCAAAAAAACAAACAGGAATTGCTGGCACTGCAAGCACAATTAAATCCACATTTCATTTTTAACACTCTTAACATGATTAAATGGATGGCAATAATGGACGGCTCTACAAATATTGTGGAATCTATCACTGCCTTAGGTTGTATCCTTGAGCCAATATTCAAAAACAATGGAGTTTTTTGGACTTTAAGCAATGAACTTGATTATTTACAGCACTATATAAAAATCATGGGCTGGCGCTATGGAAACACTTGTATCGTTGAATGCTTAATACCTGATGAATGCAAAGAAAAGATGATACCTCGCTTTATTCTGCAACCGATAATGGAAAACTGTGTAACACACGGAATGCCAAAAGAAAAATCAATTCACATTATCATTTCATCGCAAGAGCGTGATTCTAAACTATGGCTTACAGTACACAACACAGGAAATTCCATTAGTGAAAAGAGGCTGTCAGAGATAAAAAACAGTTTAGAAAAATCAGAAAAAAAAGAAAAAGGTCACGTTGGGCTTTATAATGTTAACAGAAGGATTAGATTGAATTTTGGTGAGAGTTATGGCTTGGAGATAAACAGTAAAGAAAAGTGTGGAACAACCGTTAGCCTAAGTTTACCTATTCTTGAGGCAGAAGACACTGATAAGCTCAACCAATCCGATTTAATATAAACCGAACGAGATAGCATTATTTCCTCATCACTTAAAAAATACAGTAAATTTTACAAAATTTACTGTATTTTTTCACTTGTAATTAAACTAAACTTAAGCTATTCTAAAATAGTAATGTGTAATCGATTTTATTTGAAAGGATGGTCATTAATATGAAAAGTCGCCCTAATATAGTTCTTATCTTAGCAGAAGATTTGGATTTTGAAGGAATTAACTGTTGTAACCAAAATTTGACGGGTTATAGTGGCTTGGTAAATGCACGAAATAAGCACGCATATGAAAATTATGAGATCACCTCCAGATTACTCACCCCTACCATAGACTTTTTGGCTTCAAACGGTGTGCTTTTTAATAATTATTATTGCACTTCTGCCATTTGTACTCCTTCAAGATATACTGTTTTGACAGGTAGATATGCACAGCGAAGTTCACAACACGCCTTAGAATTTAACGACGGTCCTTCTACAGTGTGGTTTAACAGTCCTATTTATCCTCAAGATACACTTTTGCCAAAATCTTTAAAGCAGTCAGGATACACCACAGGTTTTTTTGGGAAATGGCATAATTTCCCCGATGATATACAAGAAGAACTTAACAAACGTTACTATTCATTTCCAAAAGACAGCTCTTGGGACAACCCTATCGCCCAAAAAGGTGTTACTGAAGGTTATGAATATGCAGTAAGCTACTTGAAAAATAATGATTTTGGCTTTGACGTGGTAGACAGAGTTTATTTTAACAATCCCGAACCCTTTATTCCACAATGCATCAGCAGTCACAATATCGATTGGATTATTGAAGGCGCTGATAAATATATCAGAGACCAAAAAGATAGTGAAAATCCTTTCTTTGCTTATATAGCGCTGACTGTGCCCCATTCAAGATACAGCAAAGACAGGTTTAACGGATTAAACGAGTTATCTTCCGCAGGAGGAATGTTGGACGAAAGACCTAGTATTCTGCCGACGAAAGAAAAAATTAAAAAGCGTATAAAAGCTGCTGGAATGGACGAAAGTGCTTGCGAAGGATTGTGGGTTGACGAGGCTGTAAAAGCAATTATGAAAGCAGTCAACCAAATTGGCAAAGCAGAAAACACCTGTTTTATTTTTACGACCGACCACCCAACAGCTGGAAAAGGCAGTTGTCATCTCGGAAGAATACCTCTTATTATGTATTGGCCAGAGCATATTGAAGGGGGAGATGTGTGTTCGTCACTTCTCAGTCAAACTGATTTAGCGCCTACTCTCTTAGACATTGCAAAATGCACTGCACCCGAAGATATGAAAATAGACGGAAGCAGTTTTTTAAGCATGATTAATACTCCCGATACCTCAATTAGAGATAGTGTTTACATTGAAGTTGTAAATTCACGTGCTGTTGTTTGTGGAAAGTATAAGTATATCGCAAACAGGTTTCCAAATCGCAAAGAAAGAGAAGATGAATATTTAGGTTTAGCCGGTTGGCTTGCTGGATATGAAGTTGGAGCGAAAAATGTAAAATGGAGCGCAGATAAAATTTTTCCAAATTATTTTGACACAGACCAACTTTATGATATAGAAATAGACCCATTAGAGCAACATAATTTAATTTCAGACCCAAAACTAAAAGATATAGTTGCAACAATGCGAAAGAACTTGACTTATGAGCTTTCAAAATTCCCGCACAGGTTCGGTGAATTCACGTAAAATGATTTAAATGAAACGGAGAAATTAGTATGAAAAAAGATGGCATTACATCACTTGTTGACAGCGAAGATATGTGTGAAGGAGCAAAGAAATTAAGAGACTACTATGCACACAAACCAAACGCACCTATTTATCAACAAGAATTCGGCTTTTTGTGCATGGACGCATGGAAAGAACGAGGAGAAATCACCGGCAAAGAAGACTTAGGCGCAATGTTTGGATTTGACCCACCAGGAAGGCATATTGTTAGGGGCTTAGGGTGGTGCGATGCTGAATTCTACCCTAAGTTTGAAGAAAAGTTTATAGAAAACAGAGGCGACCATGAAGTTATTCAAGATACCGCTGGAAGACATGTTTTGTTTTTCAAAAACAGAAGAAGTGGATTTATGCCTGAGTATTTGGATCACCCTGTAAAAGACATGAAATCATGGGAAGAAAAATGCAAATGGAGACTTGACCCAAAAAACGAACAAAGGTACATAGACATTAGGAATAATATGCCTGCTGCAATTGAGGCAGCTGGAAAAGGAATGATGATGACCCAAAGGTTAATCGGTGGATATATGTTCCTTAGAAGTTTGATGGGTCCTGTGGAATTATTATATATGTTCTATGATGCACCCGAGTTAATCCATGAATGCATGAAAACGTGGCTTTCATTAGCAGATGCAGTCGTTGCAGAACATCAAAAACATGTGACCTTGGATGAAATATTCTTAGCAGAAGATATTTGCTATAACCACGGCTCTCTTATCTCCCATGATATGATGAATGAATTTTTAATCCCATACTATCAGCAATTAATCAAGAATACAAGGGAAAGACAAATTGATAAAAACAGGAAACTATTCGTTCAAATTGACACAGATGGTTTTTCTGACGATGTATTAGAAGTGTATATGAAAGGCATTGGTATGAACTGTTTAAGTCCTTTTGAAGTAGCGTCAGGCTGTGATGTCGTTAGAACCAGTGAGCAGTATCCCGAACTCATTATTTATGGCGGATTTGACAAGAGAATTATTGCTGCGGGAAAAGAAGCTATTGACAGAGAAATTGAAAGAATTATGCCTGTTATGAAGCAAAGAGGCGGATATTTACCAACATGTGACCACGGTGTTCCCGAAGAAGTTAAGTTTGAAGATTACTTGCATTTCAGACAGAGAATGATGGAGTTTGGCAAATAAAAAAGTTAGTAAGTAGCAATATATTCTGAATTAATGAAAAGGATGGATTATAATGAATTTTCCAAGACACTTTATATCAGCAGGATACGATTACACAACTAGAGACAAAAATGTCCCTGCACCACTTTTTAGAAAAACTTTTACAATTGACAATAATTTTGACAAAGCTGAATTGTTAATCTGTGGTTTGGGTTTTTATGAATTATTTCTAAATGGTGAAAAAATCACAAAAGGTGCATTAGCACCGTACATTAGCGCGCCGAAAGATTTAGTTTATTACGATAAATATGACTTAAAAGATAAGCTATTAAAGGGTAAAAATGTATTGGGAGTTATACTTGGAAACGGCTTTCAAAACAACCCTGGTGGATATATTTGGGATTTTGATAAGGCTGTTTGGTGTGGAGCTCCTCGCCTAGCGCTGTCACTTGAAATCGAAAAAGACAGCAAAAAATCTGTGATTTTTGAAAGTGATGAAACCTTTAAAACAACAAACTCCCCTATTGTTTTTGACGATTACAGAGTTGGCGAAATATACAACGCTAATTTGGAAATTGAAAATTGGAACATGGTAGATTTCGACGATACAGACTGGAAAAACGCAGTGCACATAGACTCGCCAAGCGGAGAAAAAATTCTTTGTGAAGTGGAACCAATAATTATCACAAAAGAGTTAGAACCCCTTAAAATCACAAAATGCAACGACGGATACATATACGATTTTGGTGAAAATTGGGCTGGAGTGTGCAAGTTGAAAATATCAGGAACACAAGGACAACAAATAACCTTGTATCATGGTGAGCATTTAATAGGTGGTGAGTTGGACCGTGAAAATCTGACCTGTGACAGAACGACCGAACACCAAAAAGATATATATATTTGCAGTGGAAAAGGCATTGAAACCTACACCCCTATGTTTACTTATCATGGTTTTCAGTATGTTTATGTTCAGGGTATTACACAGGAACAAGCCACAAAAGATTTACTCACTTACTTAGTTATGAACTCGGATTTAGATGAAAGAGGAAATTTTAGTTGTTCAAACGAAATAATTAACAAACTGCAAGACATGACTTTGCGTTCAACTCTTTCAAATTTCTACTATTTCCCAACCGATTGCCCACAAAGAGAGAAAAACGGATGGACTGCAGATGCAGCTTTATCTGCTGAACACACTCTGATTAATTTTTCCTGTGAAAAAAGTTTTGGCGAATGGCTTAGAAATATCAGAAAATCTCAAGCAGACGACGGACAATTACCCGGAATTGTCCCAACAGGCGGTTGGGGTTTCAAATGGGGAAACGGACCTGCTTGGGACAGTGTCCTAATCTACTTACCTTATTTTACTTATATTTATCGTCACGATAAGAACATTTTAAAAGAAAATGCTCATGCAATTTTAAGATATTTGGAATATTTGACAACTCTTATAGAGTCCGACGGATTAGTGTATAAGGGGCTTGGCGACTGGTGCAATGTAAACAGAGAATCAAATGATTATAAAGCTCCTGACGTATTCACAAATACAGTTATTTCCATGGATATCGCTAAAAAAGCAGAATTTATTTTTTCTGTTTTGGATATGAAGTTAAGCAGAGATTTTGCGACAAATCTATACAATGATTTGCGTAAGAGCGCAAGAAAGAAACTTCTTGATAAAAACACATTGATTGCATTCGGAAACTGTCAAACATCACAGGCTATGGCAATTTTCTACGAGCTTTTCGAGAATGCAGAAAAGGATAAAGCCTTTAAAGTTTTGCTTGAAATGCTTGAGAATAACAATTTCAAGCTCGATGTAGGAGTTTTAGGTGGAAGAGTGATATTCCATGTACTCTCAAACTTTGGTTATTCGGATATAGCTTATAAAATGATTTCATCTACCGAATTTCCGTCCTATGGGTATTGGGCAGAACAAAATTATTCAACTTTGCTTGAAAATTTCAGGCTTACAGGTGATTTTGTGAAATCATTAAATCATCATTTCTGGGGAGATATAAGCCACTGGTTTACAAGACATTTGGCAGGCATTAATTATAATCCGAATTGTGCAATCGATGAAACTGAATGTGAAATTAATATAAAACCTGCGTTTATAGATGAACTCGATTTTGCTGAGGGTTTTCACATTGCACCAGAGGGCAAAATTTACTCTAAATGGGAACGAAAAGAGAATGATATAACTTTAACTCTTGAAATCCCCTCAAATTTAAAGGGATACATTATTTTACCTAAAGACTATTCATTCGCAGATGAAAGAAAGATTAAAGCTGTGGATTCAGGAACTTTTTCTATTATCAAGATTTAGATTTCGTTGAAATATCAGTTTTAAGCCTTTTTGAAATTTGCGCTATACAAAAGAGAGGTGTTATAAATGATTTCTGTGAACGATAAAAAAATACTGCGTTCTTTGGCAGAAAAGCAGCATGAATATGCCAATATGGACTGTAATAAAGAAAAAATGAAAGAATGGTACAGACACCGCAGATTTGAGTACGGAAAACCTATGGTAGTTCTTGAAATTGGTGGATTTAGAGATGAGGTGTATGGACCAAGATTAAAATGCACAACCCCTTTGGCAAGGAATATTGAAAATCAATTATACTCTAACTTCTTAAATTATGAATTGTTTAATGATGATAAAATTGTTTTAGATTATTTCCCTGTTCACGAGAACATATATTTCAAACCTTTTGATACAGCAATCACAAAAATTAACGCAAACAATAGTATCGGGCACCATTTTGTTCCGGTGGTAAAGGACTTGGAAGCAGACTTTCATCTGTTAAAAAGGTCGACATTTGGGTACCGCAAAAATAATGGTGACGATATCCACAAAGTTGCACAAGACATTTTTGGAGATATTCTCCCCGTGAAAAAGACAATGAACTGCCTGAGGGCTGAGCTCACTCAACATATCGTTCATTTAATGGATATGGAAACATTTTTGATATCTATGTTTGATTGTCCCGATTTAATACATAAAATGATGGAAAATCTATCCGATGACTATTTAGCATATTTTAAATGGCTACAGTCCGAAAATTTACTGCTTTCCACGAATTCATTTGAACGATTAGGTCAAGGGACATATTGCTGCACACAGGAGCTTCCCTCAAAGGCTAACAACACAAAAGATGTTTGGTGTTTTATGGATTCACAAGAAACTGCTCCAATATCTCCAGCTATGTATAAAGAATTTATTTTTCCATATTACAAGAAAATAGCAAAAGAAATTGGACTATTGTCATACGGTTGCTGTGAACCTGTTGACGGTATATGGTCAGAGTGTTTATCTACATTAGCTAATTTAAGGAATGTATCGGTCAGTGAATGGTGTAATCAAAATTTCATGGGTGAACAGCTACAAAACCGAAAAATAATTTTTCACAGAAAACCAAGTGCAAACTTCTTATCGGTTGATAGGTTTTTGAACGAAGATGCTTTCAGACCATATATTGTTTCAACACTTAAAGCCGCTGAAGGTTGTCAATTGGAAATAACCCAGCGCGATATATTAACAATACACAGTGATGAAAAGAAAGCTAAAAGATATATTGAAATAATTAATGAGGAAATAGAAAATAATTGGTAAGCTATATAAGTTAAATGATACTTTTATCTAATTTCGCTTAACAATCAATCTTCTCCATAGAGTAAAATAGTATACGCCTTGGCGAATGCATTTTGCACTATGGAGATACAAATTTAAACGGAAAGTTAAACCATTTTAATAAAGTGGCTTCCACCAAAATAGCAAAGCCATTTTTAAAATATAAAGGTTTGTTTATAACTCCTTTGGAGGTGACCACCTTTTTGGAAGTCCTTGAAAATGTCTTACAAAACATAATAATCCGCATTGACTACTTTGTTTGATAACGCCTCCATAATTTCTTTTACTGGGTTCCCGTCACCTTTTTTAGAAACACCGACATTCCCAACGTTAGAAGCTATCATTTGCACTGCGCCGATTTGTTCTTCGGAGCAAGAAACATTTCCGCCATTACGAATACTAAGACGTTCTACAATAAGCTCAGGCGGTGCGTTTTCGCTTATGCTTGCATTGCCAAAATTTTCTACTGAAACTCCGTCTAAGTTCGTTTCAAGCATGAATTTATCTATGGTTATATTGCCAGTGTTACCTAAAAATTTACCTTTTATGAAATTCATATTATTATATACTGCATTAAGCTTCATAAACTCATCTTGCAATCTTTTTATGATGTTAACATCTCCGTTTACAAAGAGATATTCGATGTTTGTTAAGTCGCTATTTCCATTTATGGTAAGAGAGCCGTCAACATAGATGTTTCCACCATGTTTTTTAATAAAAGCAGTGTCTAAAGTTGCATTTCCGTTATGGTAGCTGCAATTATCTGGTAAAACCACAAGTTCTATATCTGAGTTGAAAAGCGGAAGGGTTTTAGCTAATAGAGCTTTGTCTACAATAAGTTTTTTGGTTTTAAATTTAATGCCTTTAGCAATTATAGGAGAAATATCTATCTTTGAAATAACAATTTTATTTTTTGCATAATATAAAGTATTTTCTTTAGCAGTTATTTCGAAAATATCATCAATGATTTTAGTGTTTTCCATAACGATACTATCGTCGGGAAAGACGAGTGTATCGCCACTGAAGATAAAATTAGACAGTAAATTTGCCAAGCTTTCAGGATATCTCGCAGAGCCGAGCGAATAAACTTTATATAGTTTTGACAATACAGCTTCACTGCCTTTTTCAATGTTTAGTTTGTCAGTTACAATATAAACTTTCTCTTCATCAATCACAGTGTCTGGAGTAATAGACAAATTTTCTTTCAGAATAACTTCCATATCACTCTCAATTACAGTATCGCAATTCATTACTATTGGATATTTCATAAGGATTTCTTTGCTGTATGTGTTTTGTAAAACTATATCTGTATTAATTACAATATTTTCAAACCCTTCAAGTGTTTTTTCACCGACCTTCCTTGTGTCACAGATATCACAATTAAGTATAAAGTGCTTTTTTTTCATAATATTTTCAATCATTATATTCTATCTCCTTTTTAAGTTTTTTTCTG
>CAYJBU010000114.1:0-8585 GCA_964368155.1 uncultured Eubacteriales bacterium
AATATATTCAATAGAAGTGGGAACAGAATTTATAGTAGTTACACAAGCAACGTCAAAGCGTGGTTGCAGTTTTACTTTTTCGTTCATTAAATAAATCTGTGCTGTTTTGATTATCTTTTGCCTTTTGCTGAAATTCACAGCATAAATTGGGGCAAAGCGAGCTTTTTCATCTCTTGTTTTAACCTCTACAAATACAATATATTTATCTTTTTGCGCAACTATGTCTATTTCTCCAAATCTGCACCTGTAATTAGTTGCAATAATGCTATATTTATTCTTTTTGAGAAATTGAGTTGTATATTCCTCACCGATTTTGCCTGTGGAATTATCTTTTCTTTTCATAAAATTTCTTTAAAAACGACTTTCTGTGAATTTCACAAGGACCGTATTTTTCTAACATTTCATAATGCAGTTTTGTTCCATACCCTTTGTGTTTATCAAAAAAATAATCGGGAAACTTTTCTGCATATTCAAGCATTTCTCTGTCACGACTAACTTTTGCTAAAATCGAAGCCGCTGCAATCGAAGGAGATTTTCCATCGCCCTTAACAACTGCCTGTGCATTTACAGAAATTTGCGGTGGTATTTTGTTGCCGTCAATCAATGCAAAATCACAGTTTTTAATCTCTTTACACGCATTTGTCATCGCAAGAAATGTAGCTTGCAATATGTTGATTTCATCAATCACATCTGCCTCTACTTTTTGTATGCTATAGTCAATAGCGTTCTCTATTATCAAAGAATAAAGCTCTTCTCTTTTCTTTTCTGTTAGCTTTTTTGAATCGTCAAGACCTTCTAATTCAAAACCCAACGGCAAAACTACAGCAGCAGCCCAAACTGCACCGGCAAGCGGACCTCGACCTGCTTCATCTATGCCACATATAATTTTATTCCCTTTGTCCAATAGCTCTTTCTCAAAATCGTAAGTTAATTTCAACTAAAAACCCTCTTCACTTTACAATTTATACTTGCTCTAAAGTTATTCTCCCTAATTTACCTGCTCTATATTCATCAAGAATGTTAATCGCTGCGCGTTCAGTGTTGATTTCACCGCCTGATATGAGCATTCCTCTTTTTTTTCCGACTGCTTCAAGCATTTCATACCCTTGCAAATCGCCTGTAATCTGTGTTTGATATCTTGAATTGACTGCATTCGGATACAATAAAAACAACTCTTCTAAGAATCTACAGGCAAGGCTTTCAATGTCAATAACATCGTCCTTAACTGCACCTGTATAAGCCAAGCGCTGACCTACAACAGGGTCCTCAAACTTTGGCCACAAAACACCAGGAGTATCAAGCAATTCAAAGCCCTTTCCAATGGTGAACCACTTGTTGTCTCTTGTGACACCGGGTCTGTCTTGGACAGCTGCCTTGCCTGCCTGCCCTCTGCACATTTTATTTATTAGTGATGATTTCCCGACATTTGGAACTCCAACCACCATGATTTTCACAGGTCTTCCGACCATTCCTTTTCTTTCCCATGCCTCAATTTGCTCTTTGAGAACTTCCTTGCAAACAGGCAATAGACTATTTATTCCTTTTCCTGTTTTGCAATCTAGTGGAACTGCCTTAATATTCTTTTCCTTAAAATAATTAACCCATTTTTCTGTTTGTCTCGGGTCAGCCATGTCAGATTTATTCAAAAGCACAATTCTTGGTTTATTGTTAATAATGTCATTAATTACAGGATTTCTACTACTCAAAGGAATTCTTGAATCAAGCAATTCCGCAACAATATCTACAAGCTTTAAACTGCTTTGCATTTTTCTTCTGGTTTTCGCCATGTGGCCAGGAAACCATTGTATATCTTCAATATTCCTCATATTTTTTGACCATCCTTATTTGTCTTAATAATCACTTTTTCTCAGCCTCGTTTTTTACTTTACAAACCCGAAACTATCAAAAGGATAAATTTTCAGCACTGCTTTCCCAATTATTTTTCTCTCGTCTACCATTCCCACTTCTACATATCTACTGTCTTCGGAAACATTTCTGTTGTCGCCAAGAACAAAGATATGCCCCTCTGGAACAACCGCAGGAAATTCTGTTTTTTCAAGAGAAGTGTAGGTAGCACCTGTAATTCCATTTGACAAGCCAAAGAGAGTTTCATCGACTGCAACTCCGTCTACATAAACAATTCCATTTAATTCATCAATATCAACTGTTTGATTTTCTGTTGCAATTATCCTTTTAATAATAGGCTCCGACAACACCTCCGTCACAACAACAACATCTCCTTGTTGATAGCCAAAATCAAGACAACTAATAATCAATCTATCGTCTTGAACATAATTCGGCAACATTGATTTACCGCTTACAGAAACTACTTTAAATAAAAAAGGAACAGCTACTGCTACGACAACAGCACAAACTGTAATTTCTTCAATCCAACTAAAAATTGCGTGTTGTATTCCGATTTTTTCACTATTTTTATTCAACATATTATCTCCATTCCACTTCTTTGCTGTGTATTTAATATGCAATTAGTTTGACCAATAATCAAGCTATTAAATTCAAATCATTTTTTTAGTCAATTTAATTGACTATAGTATATCATACCATTAATATATTAATAAAAATAGTATAAAATAAGAAAAAGGGACAAAAATTTGTCCCAATTTTTTATATCTTCTTTGTTTAAAACAACTAACTTCGAATTAGTGTCCTCTGAGTTTTTCTTTAACTTTTGCTGCTTTACCCACTCTATCACGTAGATAATATAGTTTAGCTCTTCTAACTTTACCTCTTCTAACAACTTTAACATCTTTAAGGTTAGGGGAATGTAAAGGGAATACTCTTTCAACTCCAACGCCATATGAAACACGGCGAAGTGTGAATGTAGCGCTGATGCCACTGCCTTTTTTAGCAATAACAGTTCCTTCAAAGTGTTGAACTCTTTCTTTTTCTCCCTCACGAATGTTAACACCAACGTTGATTGTGTCACCGATGTTAAATTGTGGGATTTCAGCTTTTAATGATTCTTGTGCAATTAGTTTTAATGCGTCCATTTGATTTTCCTCCATAAATTAAATTTTGGACATTCGTGCGTAAACAGAGGACTGTCCGTTTCAAATACTCGATAATATATCGGGCTTTGAACCCCAAAAGGCAGCATGTGAGGGCCCTCGGATTTCAAATGCTTAAATATTATATCATAATTAATTACAAAAAGCAAGTATTTTTTTATTATAATAATAATATCATATTTTTTGTCAAAACACACACAAAGCAAGCTACTTAATTACCTCCAAAGTTAACAACAACAATTTCTGGAGGGCAAAACAGCCTCACAGGAATAAAAGTAGTCCCAATTCCCGTTGTAACAAACACGTCGTTAGTAAGTTTTGTGTCCTCTTTGTCATACATTCCAATTATATAATCTTGTGCACCCGGAGGCATGAAATACTGCGACAAAAACGGAATATTCACTTGCCCTCCGTGGCTGTGCCCTCCGACTACTAAGCCGTTTGCATTTCCGCTGAGCATTTTTGCGCCGTCAGGTTCGTGCATTATAAATAGATTGTAATATTCATTGTTTTGTACATAGATATCTAAATTTTTCTTACCTAGCATCAAGTCATCAAAGCCAACTAAGTTAACTCCAAATTCTTCAAGAAATCTGCTCTCATTAATCATCACATCAAAACCGCAGTTTTCCATGAAATCGTTGAATAAAAATTCAAAACCTCCACCAATATCGTGATTTCCTCTCACAGCAATTTTCTCACCTTTTATTTCTGACAACTGCTTTGTAACCAAATCGAGATCAATTTTCTCTATGTCTCTCTTATAATTATCAAATAAGTCACCAACAAAAATCACGAGATCTGCTTCTTGTTCATTAATTTTTTCAACTATTTTCGTTACATTATCCGTGCTGTAAAATTCTCCAAAATGTGTATCACTGAACAACACCACTTTCATCTTTGGACCTTCTTCAATTTCAACATGCTTCACTGTCAACATATTAGGCTCAATAAAAAAAGCGTACAAAACAGTAATTATCATCGACAAGAATAAAATCAAAGCGATTTTGTTGAGTATTTTTTTCATATCACCTAAACTCTTTCATCTGTGCGTCAAAACAATTTGTCCTAGAAATTTTTGGATACAATTTTTCTCCTAGTTTTTCCTCTAGCACTTCAAAAAACAACCTAGGATTTATGCTTCCTTGATTACTGCTTTTCAGCACTGTTTTAAATGTTGTCAACTCCCCATCTTGGGTGATTTCCATATCCATAAAATCAGGTTTTATATCTATATCTTTAAATCCCTTTTTTGTTTTTTTCGTTACGATAATGCTTTGAGATCGCATCAATTCTTTTGCTGTTTCTAGTAGTTTGTCCCTTGACTCAATACAAATTTCATATGACGAATAAGAAATATCTCCCGGTTTTTTTATAGATTCTCTAATCTCAAAAACTCTTACATCTAAAGGCAGTCCTGAATTCATTTTCTCGATTATCTCCGAAAACTCCATATCATCGTCGAGCAATTTCACGTCCATGCTCTCTTTAAGCCCAATATACCCCAAAGAAATCGGCATATTTATTGTTAAAAAAACATGAGGATTAAACCCCTCTGTATACCAAAATGGAAGTTTTGCCTTGTGTATAGCTCTTTCCATTAGCCTACACATATCAAGATGACTGATAAATTTGGCACTGCCTTGTTTTTTAAACCAAATTCTTAGATTTTTCATGGCAGATACCTCCCTTAAAACAAGCTGCGCCACAGTTACTGCATTTAATTTTACAATTTTCTGTTATTTTGCCCTCGTATGCTTTTTTACATTCCTCTATTAAGAATTTTTTGCTCACTCCATAACTAATATGATCCCACGGCAAAACCTCATCAAAACTTCTGTGCCTGTTCGCATACCATGCAGGGTCAATATTTAAGTCTTCAAAAATTTGTAGCCACTCATTATAATTAAAACATTCGCTCCAACCATCAAAACGAAAACCTCTTTTTCTAGCTTCAATCAAAACTGCACTGAGTTTTCTGTCTCCACGAGCAAAAACAGCTTCTATAAATCCTGTTTTTGACTCATGATAATTAACAGACAACTTTTTAGTAGGTATTGAATTTTTAAGTGCAAATTGTTTCTCTCTCAATGTTTCTCCTGTGTCTTGCCCAAACCATTGAAACGGTGTAAACGGTTTTGGAACAAACGAAGCTGCACTCACTGTAACGCTTACTCCAAATCCTTTTTGCCTCTCTTCTGTGTGATAAAACTTATTTACAACTGCTTGTCCTAATCTCACAATGTCTAAAACATCTTCCATAGTTTCGGTAGGCAATCCAATCATAAAGTATAACTTAACCCTTGTCCAACCGTTTGCAAAAGCTATTCCTACTGTATTTAAAAGCTGTTCCTCTGTAACGTTTTTATTAATAACATCTCTCATTCTTTGCGAACCTGCCTCAGGAGCAAATGTAAGGCCTGATTTTCTGACTGATTTAATTTTTTGTGTAAGCTCTGTAGAAAAATTATCCACTCGCAAAGACGGCAGTGAAACGCTGACTTTGTCGTCCTCTGTCCACATATGAAGTTCGTCAATCAAATCAAAAAGCTGTGAATGGTCGCTTGTACTAAGCGAAGATAACGAAATTTCATCGTATCCTGTACTTTCACAAATCTCCTTGCATTGTCTGTTAATAGTCTCAATATTTTTTTCTCTGTAAGGTCTGTATATAAATCCTGCTTGACAAAAACGGCAACCTCTAATACAGCCTCTTAAAACTTCACTCACTGCTCTATCGTGAATTATTTCTACAAATGGCACGACAAATTTGTCCGGAAAATAAGACTTGTTAATGTCTTCTACCGAACGCTTTACCACTATTTTCGGAGCATTCCCCTTTGCTGTAATAGCACTTAATGTACCATCTTCATTATAGCTAATATCGTAAAGAGAAGGAACGTAAACTCCCTGAATTTTACAAACCTTGTTGTAAAACTGCTCTCTGCTCTCCCCGTTTTTCTTACATTCATTTAACACGTCCATGATATCTAAAAGACATTCTTCTCCATCACCAAGACTAAAAATATCAAAAAAGTCAGCAATAGGCTCAGGGTTGCACGAGCACGGACCTCCACCCACTACAATATTTTCAAGTCCTTTTCTGTCTTTGCTTAAAAGTGGAATTCCTGCTAAATCCAGCATGTTCAATACATTTGTGTATGTAAGTTCATACTGCAAGGTAAACCCAATTATATCAAATTTTTTTAACGCATCGCCACTTTCCAAAGCATAAAGAGGGAGATTGTTTTCACGCATTTTTTCTTCCATGTCAATCCACGGCGCAAAAACACGCTCACAACAAAAGTTCTCCCTCTCATTGATAACTCCGTACAATATCTTCATGCCCAAGTGCGACATTCCTACTTCGTAAGTATCAGGAAAGCAAAACGCAAATCTTAGGTCTACTTTATTTTTGTCCTTTATAACACTGTTAAGTTCTCCACCTGTATACCTACCTGGTTTTTGAACATCAGGCAATATTTTTTCAATTTCTTTACTGAACATCATAATCTCCATTTTAATTTAGTGAGTGAATTATACCACTTAATCACGATATTTGCAAGTGGTAAATATTAAATAAAGACTGATAAATAGTAAAGAAAAGTTATATTTGCTCTCGATTAGCAGCGCAAAACCAATTGTCATAACAACAAAACATACTAGAAAAGACATACCCTTTCTCACCGCAATAGAGACATGTAAATACTCCAGAACATTGTCGCCGTCCGAACTCATAATCGGCAACAGTTGAAACACCCCAATGATTGCATTTATCTGTGCAAATTCTCTGAAACTCCCCCAAAATATAACTGCTAGAAAAATATTTGCTATAGGCGCAGAAATTGAAATTAACAATTTTTGAAAACTAGCGAGAAACTCTTTCTCCGTTTTTATATTCATTTCACACAACGACATTGAAAATTCATTTATTCTTCCCCCAAAAAACAAAATGAATATCATATGCGTTATTTCATGTATTGCAATCACCGACAACGACAACAATACATTCCCCGTTTCATCAAAAAGAAACATTAAGGTCAGCAACGACAAGAACCAAAAACTTATATGTACTTTAATCTGTGTCACTTAACTCACCATCGACAATAATAATTTCACCGTCTTCTATCAGTAGAGTTTGCTCAATATAATGGGAGTATCTTTCTTTAAAATCATCAAACGTACTAGGCGATAATTCTTTTAATATCAAGATACCCCCCACCGCTATCAAGCATACACAAAGTTGAATAAAAAGCCACGGAATGTTATGTAAACGAATTGACTTTTTTTCTTTGATAACCTCTTTAATTTGTTCTGGATTTTCGCAGTCTTCCTGAATTACTGCATTGACAGCGTTTGTGATTTGCATTAGAGAATTATGCACAACAATCCGCTGCACCCCTCGTTAATAACTCTTTCGATTGTCTCGCGCACTTTGTCTCTTGCATCCTCAGGCATCCTGTGAAGTTTATTGTGCAAGCCCTCTGTCACAAGTTCGTGAAGAGACTTTCCAAACATGTTTGAATTCCAGATATTCCCAGGGCTTTCCTCGAATTCATTCATAAGATATGTTATTAAATCTTCTGATTGCTGTTCAGATCCTACTATAGGCGTAAGCTCGGTGCAAATGTCTGTTTTCATCATGTGAATTGAAGGGGCAGTCGCCCTTAATCTAATTCCATACTTACCATTTTGCTTGATAATCACAGGCTCTTCCAAAGTCAGCTCGTCAATGTCGGGCATAACAATTCCATAACCACTAGACAACACATTATCATAAGCAGATTGCAACTTCTTGTATTGATTTTTAATCGCAGCCATTTCCATTAAATGTGCATAAAGAGCACTTTCGTCTTCAAGCTCAATTCCTGTGGTCTCGCCTAAAACTTTGTAAAATAGATTAGGTTTAATTATCATTTGTGATTTAGCTACACCTGTACCTAAATCAACATTTTCTAGCATTATACTGTTTAGAAATTCACACTTAGCAATTTCATTTAGCATAGGTCTAATTTCTCTAACCTTGTTAATTTGTGAGTTCTTTAAAATATTAGCAGTCAGTTCACTTTTTAGCCAATGCTCATTCTCTAGTCCTAAAACCCATTTTGGAACATCGTAATTCACCTCACAAACAGGAAATTCATATAATATACTTGAAAGAATTTCCATTATTCCCTCTTCTTCTAAGTCCAAGCAATTCACAGGTAGAACAGGAACTGAATATTTTTCGCTCATGGTTTGGCAAAGTTCTTTGATGTTCTCAGCATTAGGGTCGACACAGTTCAAAAGCATTACATAAGGCTTACCAGTGTCTTTTAACTCATTAACTACTCTCTCTTCCGCTTCTTCATATTCTTCTCTCGGAATATCTGTAATGCTTCCGTCTGTAGTTATCATCAAACCAATAGTAGAATGTTCAGTTATAACTTTTTTTGTGCCCAATTCCGCAGCCATGTTAAAAGGAATTGCCTCATCAAACCACGGAGTTTTCACCATTCTTGGTTGCTCTTCTTCTATGTAACCTATTGCAGATGGAACAATGTAACCAACGCAGTC
>CAYJBU010000115.1:0-3813 GCA_964368155.1 uncultured Eubacteriales bacterium
ATCATGAAATCTCTTGCATAAGAAATAATTCCCGAGTGAAGTCTTGCGATGTCCCCTAAAAGATAATAAAAACCATTTCCTGCGACTTTTCTTGCGCTGTCTAAGTCGAGTCCACCTAGGTTTTCCATGATTTGTGCATGATAGGGAATGTCAAATGCAGGAACTAACGGTTCGCCATATTTTTGAACTTCAACATTTTCGCTGTCATCTTTGCCGATAGGTACATCAGCACCGATGATGTTTGGCAATGTCATCATTATTTTAGCAAGTTTTTCTTCAAATTCTTTTTCTAAATTCTCAGCATCTGCCAATTCTTTCGACCTTGCAGTAACAAGTGCTTTAACTGCTTCTGCCTCTTCTTTTTGTCCTTTTGCCATTAATCCGCCGATTTCTTTAGAGAGTTTATTTCGTGAAGCACGCAATTCGTCTGCAAGTTTTTGGTTTTCTCTTTTGTCAATATCAATTTGCACCGCTTCATCAACAAGCGGTAATTTATAATCTTGAAATTTCTTTCTAATGTTCTCTTTTACTAGTTCAACATTTTCTCTAACAAATTTTATATCTAGCATTAAGTCCTCCAATAAGCTCATAAATAGTATTTTAGTAAATATAACCTATACATTATATAATTTTTTGAGATAAATTTCAATAGTTTTCTTAAAAAAAATCATGATGAATGTTTAAGAAAATAACGTCATATATATTTATTACCCAAAAAATGAGAGGGGTTTTTTCATGTTTGATTATCTTTTTAACATTTTTTCGTCTCTGATGTTTTTAATCATGCACGTCACAGGTGCTGGTTCATTTCCAAAAGCGCTGTCAAAAAAAGAAGAGTCCGAGTATCTTGAATTAATGCAAAAGGGAGATGTAGTTGCAAGAAAAAAGTTAATAGAGCATAATTTGAGATTGGTTGCTCACGTAATAAAAAAATATTATACACAAGAAAGCGACCATGACGACTTAATCTCAATTGGTACAATAGGATTAATTAAAGCAATAGACAGTTTTAAACCAAACAAAGGAATAAAACTTTCGAGCTATGCATCAAAATGTGTTGAAAATGAAGTTCTGATGCATTTTCGCTCTCAGAAAAAAACGCTACATGACGTGTCAATCCACGAGACGATTGATAGTGATAAAAACGGAAACACCCTTACAATTATGGACACAATGTCGCAAGACGATGACATCGCAGACGAAATTGACACCAGAATAAAATGCAAAAGTCTTTATTCGTATCTTGGCACTTTGTTGGACGAAAGAGAAAGAGAAATAGTTATCTTGAGATATGGTCTTTACGGAAAAAAACCACTGACGCAAAGAGAAGTTGCACAAAAACTTGACATATCTCGCTCTTACGTATCAAGAATTGAAAAAAAGGCACTTGAAAGACTTAGAGGGGGATTTTCAAAAGAATAAAAACAAGATAAGTGAATTATTATAATCTTAATTCATTTCTATTACTCTACCAAATTACAAGTCTTTTCAGCAAAAAAATCCTCGCAGTAATCTAGATTTTTTTCGCACCAAAATGATTAGAGTTTCATCATAAACAAGGTAGATGAAGAAAGCTTAGCAGTGTTGACAAAATGATGTATAGTATAATATAATTAAAGCTACTTGAACAACGCAGTATTCTGAACAAACACGTAGCGTTTGTTGTAAAACTCGCTCGCAGAGAAAATTTTATGGTTACATGAAAGGATTGTCAAAAATATGGAAAATAAACCTAATATTGTGCTTATAATGGCAGATGAAATGAGGGGCGATTGCATGGGTGTAGCTGGGCATCCTGATGTAAAAACTCCTTATCTAGATACTCTAGCAAAAAAAGGGATTTTGTTTCAAAATGCATACTCGAGTTGTCCGAGTTGTGTTCCTGCAAGAGCAAACATGCATACAGGATTGTCACAGTCTAATACAGGAAGAGTGGGTTATTTAGACAGATTTGACTGGGATTATGAATATACTTTAGCAGGCGAGCTTGCAAAGAATAATTATTACACTCAATGTGTAGGGAAAATGCATGTTCATCCTCTCAGGAACAATTTAGGATATCATCATGTTGATTTACATGACGGATATTTACACAACTATCGTTACGGAAGTGTTGCTTATGAAGAAAGTCAATTTGTTGCTGACGATTATTTTTATTGGTTAAAAAAAGAAAAAGGAATAGATTGTGATATTACCGATACAGGACTAGATTGCAATTCATGGGTAGCAAGACCTTGGATTTATGAAGAAAGATATCATCCTACTAATTGGGCAACAGACAGGGCGATTGATTTCTTAAGGCGTCGTGACCCACGCCAACCATTCTTTTTGACTGTTTCATATGTTAGACCACACGCACCATATGATGCACCATCACATTATTTTGATTTGTATAAAGATAAAAAGTTAAGAGAGCCTTATAAAGGTGATTGGGACGTGGTTGAAGACTTAGAACAGCAAGGCATGATTTTCAATAATTCTACAGGACCTAGTGATGAAGAAATGATAAGGCAACAGCAAATAGGGTATTATGCTTGCATTACTCATTTGGATCATCAAATTGGGAAATTGATATTGAAGTTGATTGAACAAAAATTGTATGATAACACAGTGTTTATTTTTACAGCGGATCATGGTGAAATGCTATCAGATCACTGTTTGTGCAGAAAAAGTAGAGCGTATCAAGGAAGTATTCATATTCCTATGATAGTTTCAGGTTCGGAAAAATATATTGGTAAAGGAATGGCAGGGACAGTTTCCGATAGTATAACAGAACTTAGAGATGTTATGCCTACATTTTTAGATGTAACGAACGGCAAAACCGAGGCGGTTCTCGACGGAGTTAGTATGTTGGGAGACGAAGTTAAAAATAGAGAATATCTACACGGAGAGCACATTGCAGGGGAGTATTCCTCGCATTTTATTGTAACTAAGACAGATAAATTTATCTGGTATTCTCAAACAGGGGTAGAGAGATATTTTGATTTAGCTGTTGATTCTACTGAGTCTCACAATGCAATTAATGACGAGAAGTATAAAGAGAGAGTCTCATACCTACGTGAAATCCTTGTTAAAGAGTTATTAAATAGGGAAGAAGGATTTGTTTCAGACAATAAGTTAGTTGTCGGACGAGAAATATACCCTGTTTTAAAGACTGTTTTATAATGTATGATTGTATTTGCTTTATGTATATATCTTAGAAAATAATACTGTATTGAGTTTGTTAGACTTAACTGAATATTAAAGATTGGTTCACCTTTTTGTGAGCCAATTTTTTATATTGTTTTTTTATTTGTATATGTTGAAAATCCAGTGGCTATGCACCGAATAACGAGTTAGTCAGTAAACTTTGATTGTTTTATCAAACTATGCTAAAGGGGCTTTTTTAATAATATCTGAAATTATCATCTTTGCTGCTTCTAAAACATTATCTGCTATATAAGTAGGTTCAACATCTGCCCATGTGCTACGCAATTCTTCTAGACTATTTTTGCCAACACCAGTTAGCACGAGTATTCCTTTAGCACCGATATTCTTAGCTAATACCATATCATTTTTTCCCATATCGCCAATAACGTAAGATTTGCTTAAATCAATTAAATAATCATTACACGCCATATCTATCATTCCGGTATTAGGCTTTTTGCATGAGCAATTATCTTTTCGTCTGTGAGGACAGCAATATACCTCATCAAAATGAGCATTTTGAGTTTTCAGTTCTTTTTTCAAATCAGCTAATTTTGCGTAATATTCATCTATTGTTAAGTTACCTTTTGATATCTGGCTCTGATTTGTAATCCCAATAACCAAAAT
>CAYJBU010000115.1:3823-8529 GCA_964368155.1 uncultured Eubacteriales bacterium
TTGAGCAGAAAAGGGGTATAGTTTTAGTGATAGGATATTATCTGTTCCATTTCCACCAATAGTGCCTTGAAAATCCAAAAAAACAGCTACATTTTTCATTATAATTCTCCTTGTTTTTGTATAAAGATTAACTTATCTTGACATTTATTATATATCACTAAAAATGAGAATGCAAGGAAAAGAATCAATTCTGATTAGGAGTGTAATTTGAATTGATTTTGTGCTTTGACTGTTTATTATCATTGCTTTTACGACAAAAATTTAGATAATAGTTGTTGGTTGATGTTGACATATTTGTTGAATTCTGATATAATAAATAGTGTTAAAATGTAAATTATGTCGAAAACGCTTGTCTTGGGATTGTGGTGAATATTTAGATATTTATGATTACCAATGCATGGCAGATGACTAAATTGGGAGAAGAGGAAAAACACGATGTATAATCATTATTTACAGCTGATAAAGAAGTACGATTTACCGAAAGAGGTTTTTGATGAGTTAGTTAATGCAGGCGAAATCCTTATTGATACAAATGACTTCAAAGACATTGTTTCTAAATTTTACAGGCTAAAATGGAATTTTAGATTGATTGATAACGATCTGGAGTTATTATCAAAAAAAAGCGGTATACATAAGTATACAGTTTGTTTTGTGTTTATTGCAGCTAGTTCTATACATATTCTTGAGGATTTTAGAAGAGCTAATATAAGCGAAGACCTATATTGGGAGACTATTGAAGATTTGAAATATAAACTTTTTGAGTGCAAAAATGTTCACAATGTTTGGGGAAATTTTGTTATGAATTGGTATGGCATTTTCTTCAAATTAGATATTTTTAAGCTTGGAAGATTAGAATTTGAAAGAGCAAAACTAGAAAGTGATTACAGTTTCGGGGAGTATGAATTCAAGAAAGGCGACACTGCATTTAGTGTACATATACCTTCAAGTGGGTCGTTAAGTGAAGAGTTAAGGCTAGATTCGTATAAAAGGGCTTATGAATTTTTCAGCGATGAAAGACAAGGTAAGCCTTTGATTTGTTTCTGTGCTTCGTGGCTTTTATATCCACAAAATCGTGAAATTTTTCCACCTTATATCAACTTGGTGAAGTTTATGGACGACTGGGACATAGTTGACAGTGGGGAAAATGAAAAGTTTGATGATGCTTGGAGAGTTTTCGGCAAAGATTATGAAAAAGGGAATGTCCCAAGCGAAAGCACACAACAAAAAGCATTGATAAAGCACCTTGACCAAGGAGGCAAAACGGGTTGGGGAAGAGGCATATTAATTTTTGATGGTGAAAAAATCATTAACAGGAAAAACTAAGTGAAGCTTTTGCTTAGTTCAATAATAATATATTTGGATAGTCTACTGTGAAAAGCAAAGCTGTTTTAATAGTCAATCGAGAGGGATTTATGAAAAAAATTAAGAAAATGGTTCCTTATTTATCTGCAATATTGCTTTTATTTTATGTTCTTCCATTATTTGTATTTAATACTGGGACATCTATACTATTGCTTCTTATTGTAACTCCGTTAGTTTGTTTTGTTGTATCAATGTTGTATGGGCAAAAAAACACTTCAATTTTTATTTTTTCTGCATTAGTCGCAGTTTTGTTTATTCCAACTGTTTTCATTTATTACAACTACACCGCATGGGTGTATATTTTCGCATATGGAATTATAGCGCTTGTCGGAAGTCTCATTGGAAAGAAGTTGAAGTAGATAAATAATTATATCGTCCGAACAGTGTAAATCTGGAGAAAGGGTGGTCAAATATGAGAAATCGTACATTAATTCAGTTTTTCGAATGGTATTTACCTGCAAATTGTTCTTTTTGGAAAGAAGTAAAAAACAAAGCAAAATCGCTTGCAGAACTTGGTTTAAGCGAAGTTTGGTTACCACCTGCATACAAATGCGCAGATGGAATAAATGATGTCGGTTATGGCGTATATGATATGTATGATCTTGGCGAATTTAATCAAAAAGGTTCTGTCCCAACTAAATACGGCACTATTGACGAGTATAAAAGTGCTATAAAGGAACTACAAAGAAATGGAATGAAAGTGTATGCAGACATTGTTTTTAATCACAGGATAGGTGCAGATGAAACAGAAAATGTAAGAGCGAAAATATACGATGAGTTTGACAGGCATCGTGTGATTGGAGAGTGCGAAATTTCTGCTTGGACAAAATTCACGTTTAGTGGAAGAAATGGTAAATATTCTGACTTTGTTTGGAACTATACACATTTTGATGGTTGTGATTGGGATGACAGAACTAAGAAAAAAGCACTGTATTTGTTCGAGGGCAAAAACTGGGATAGTCAAGTAGATACTCAAAACCATAACTATGATTATCTTATGGGGTCGGACTTAGATTTTGATAATCCTGAAACTTTTGAGGAATTGTTAAGGTGGGGAAAATGGTATCTTGATATGACAAGTGTGGACGGATTTAGGATAGATGCAGTTAAACATATCAGCTTTAAAAAGATTTTTAAATGGGTAATGGAAATGTGTGATTATTCAGGCAGGGATTTATTTGCTGTTGGTGAATACTGGAATAGTTCCACCGAAACATTGATTAATTACTTGGACAGAACTGCTCATAGTATGCATCTTTTTGATGTTCCGTTACATTATAATTTTCACAAGGTTTCAATTTCGAATTCAGGATTTGATATGAGGAAAATTTTTGATAATACTCTGGTGAAAAATAGGCCACAAAAATCTGTAACGATTGTTGACAATCACGACACTCAACCCGGACAGGCACTTCAAAGTTTTGTTGCAAGTTGGTTTAAACTTCATGCGTATTCATTGATTTTGCTAAGGCAAGAGGGACTGCCTTGTGTTTTTTATGGAGATTTATATGGAATTCCAAATAATAATATTAAACCAATAGAAAAACTTCAGACATTAATCAAAGCTAGATATGAATTAGCATATGGTGAGCAAGTCGATTATTTTTACAATGAGAATGTTGTAGGATTTACAAGATTGGGAGAAGATAAGTATAAATTCTCAGGTCTTGCGGTTGTCATGACTGACGGAGGTGCTGGTGCTATTCAAATGTGCATGGGGAAGAGGTTTATTGGGAAAACAATGGTGGATTGCCTAGAAAACTGTGATGCTAAGATTATCGTTGGTGATGATGGTTGCGCGGTTTTCCCTGTGAACGGTGGTAGCGTTAGTGTGTATGTTGAGGAGGGCTGTCTAGAATTAAATTAGTGTTTATTTAAACTAAGTTAGTTTCTGTCCATTCACCTCTTTGATTTAGTTTATTAGTTTTTTACTTACATAAATTGTTGTTTTTCTTTTGTAATTGTTGATGAAATGACAATTAAACATTCCTCAAAACGATTTTTTTCGATTTGTTATTGACAAAGTGATATTTTTTGATTATAATAGTCATATCAAGTTTTTTTGATGTATATAATATATTATATCTTTTAAACTAGATAAGTAGATTTGCTTAATAGTAAGTATAAACTATGTTAATTTGAATGAACCAATCGATTATCGTATTTGCGTGATAAGAGTAAGTTTAATTGAATTAACAAAATATAGCCGACTCAAAGCGGCGGAATGGAGTTTTAGTATGGGTTTATTTGGCTTTGGAAAGAAAAAAGAGGAAAAATGTGATTGCGGAGGAGCTTGCGCAGAAAAGAAAAAGGAAAATAATTCTTGTTGTGGAAACATTGACGCTCAATCAATTGAAAAAGCTCAAAAAAACAATGATTCTGGAGCTTCGGTGAAAATTCTGGGTTCAGGATGTTCAAAATGTAATGACTTGGAAGCAGCCACAAAAAATGCGCTAGAAATACTCGAAATGGATACAGCGATTGATCACGTAACCGATTTTGCTCAAATAGCGACGTTTGGAGTGATGACAACTCCTGCATTAGTAGTAGACGGTAAAGTGCTGTCATATGGAAAAGTTCTTAATACTCAGCAAGTGGTTGAGTTGATTAAGAAGGCTCGTGCATGATATAAAACAAAGAGAAGTAGTTTGAAAGAAGCTTCAAACTACTAAATTCAAAAATAATATTCTCATCATTTTTTTCTGTACGTGGGAGTGATTTTGTTTTTAGCATGTTTTGTGCCGGCGTACAGCGGCGGAATGGAGTATTAATATGATTCGTTTTGATCACTTTAACTTTAATGTTTTTGACCTTGATAAAAGTCTGGAATTTTACAAAAATGCGCTTGGACTGAATGTTATAAGAGAACATACTGCTGCTGATGGTAGCTTTAAACTGGTTTTTTTAGGAGAAGAGACTACAGCATTTAAATTGGAGTTAACATGGATGCGTGACAGGAAAGAACCTTATAATTTAGGCGATTTAGAGTATCATCTCGCTTTCGTTACAGACCAATATGATAGCTTACATGAGAAGCACAAAAAAATGGATTGCATATGCTATGAGAATGAGTCTATGGGGTTATACTTTATCAGCGACCCAGACGGTTATTGGATTGAGATAGTTCCTGATAGAAAATAATATGTCTTGTGGATTGTTGTAAAAATAATAAGAAGACAAAAACAAAAGATTTGTAGTAAAATTTTCGCTTCGAGCGTATTTTACTGCAAGTCTTTATAATTGAGGCTGAATTTACAAGGTAAGTGAAAGTTGAAATGCAAAGATAACATATAGTTATTTAAAACAATTTTTGAGTTGTTAATCAGTCGTGAAGTGTATTTCTT
>CAYJBU010000116.1:0-8437 GCA_964368155.1 uncultured Eubacteriales bacterium
ATTAGAAAAACTTGAGAGCAATGAAGAAATTGCAGCAAAAGAAAAAGTAAGAATAGATATGCTGAAAAGATTTGGATATTTTAGCACTGAGTCAAACGGTCATCTAAGTGAGTACGTTTCTTGGTATAGAAAAAATCCTGAAAACATTGAAAAATGGGTTAGCATGGACACATGGATTAATGGAGAGTCTTGTGGATATTTACGAAATTGTAGCGAAAGAAACAATTGGTATGAAACTGAATTCCCTCAGTGGCTGAAAGAACCTGCCCTTCCGATCTTGCCCTTGTGTACCCAGATGAAAATACAGGAGTTGAACATGGATCTCACATTATTGAAGCTCTTGAGACAGGAAGAGTATACAGAGGCCACTTTAATGTAGTCAACAATGGTGCAATAACAAATTTACCAAGTGACGCAGTGGTTGAAGTTCCTGGATATGTAGACAGAACAGGAGTTAACATTCCAGTGTATGGTGATTTGCCATTGGGCTGCGCAGCTGTATGCAATGCAAGTATCAGTGTTCAAAGATTGTCGGTAGAAGCCGCTGTTTCCGGCGATGAATTACTTCTTAAACAAGCGATGATGATGGACCCGTTAACAGGAGCAGTTCTCTATCCCGATGAAATTTGGCAAATGACTGATGAAATGCTTGTAGCAGGCGAGAAATGGTTGCCACAATATAAAGATGCGATTGCAAAAGCAAAGATAAACTTAAAAGTAAATTATGTGGAGCCAAAGGCTAAAATCTCACATGCTACTTTTATAAAAGAAAAAACAGTTGAAGAAATAAGAGAAACTAAAAAGTCGTTTAATAAAGCCGCTCATCAAAATTAATCAAAAGCAAGGTCACAGCGAAACAAATTCCGCTGTGACCTTGCTATTTTATTAAACTTAATTTTAGGTTAGCAATTTCTATATATATATTTTATTTATTTGCATTGTTAAGATATTTTAAAATGCACTAAACTTAAAGATTAAACTTTTCTCCATATGCGTAGTTTTCGATAACGTATTCTAAATCCTTGTCGCCTCTTCCACTAAGGGATACTAATATCGAACCACCGATATTCTCTCTGGCTTTTCTAATAGCATATGCGACAGCGTGTGAACTCTCAATCGCTGGAATAATTCCCTCATAGCGTGAGAGCATAAAGAACGCTTCCATTGCTTCTTCGTCGCTTGCATAATCATATTCTACTCTTCCGACATCACGTAGAAAAGCGTGCTCAGGCCCAACAGATGGATAATCAAGACCACTAGCAATTGAGTATACAGGGGCTGGTTCGTTGTTGTCATCTTTGAGCATAATTGATTCAAATCCGTGCATAATACCCTTTTCGCCATATGTCATCGATGCAGCATGATCGCCTAGTTTATCGCCACGTCCATGCGGTTCCACTCCGATAATCTTTACATCATCGGCAAGAAAACCCGAGAATAGACCCATAGCATTACTTCCTCCACCAACACAAGCAGTAACGATGTCAGGTAAGTTACCGGTCATTTCAATGAATTGGTCACGCGCTTCTTTTCCTACACACATTTGGAAATCTCTTACCATAAGCGGGAAAGGGTGAGGCCCAACAGTTGAACCTATGCAGTAAATCGAATCTTTAAAATTTTTCATATATGACTCAAAAGCTGAGTCGACAGCCTCTTTTAGAGTTTGTAAACCATGTGTAACAGGGACGATTTTAGCGCCTAAAATTCTCATTCTGTTGACATTAGGCATTTGTTTCTCGATATCTACAACACCCATATGCACTTCGCATTCAAGCCCAAAGAATGCGGCAGCTGTTGCAAGTGCAACTCCGTGTTGCCCAGCACCTGTTTCTGCAATCAATCGTTTTTTACCCATGAATTTTGCGAGTAAGCCCTCGCCCATGCAGTGGTTAAGTTTATGTGCACCTGTGTGATTTAGGTCTTCGCGCTTCAAATATATTTGTGTAGTTCCAAGCAAGTTTGATAGACGCTCGCAGTGATAAACAGGAGTTGGTCTGCCCTGAAACTCTTTTCTAATACGTCTTAACTCGTTAATGAACTTTGAAGAATTGCATATAGTTTTATATGCGTGGTCAATTTCAGTAAAAGCATCTATTAATTCTGGTGGCAAATAAGCTCCGCCATATTCACCGAAATAGCCTTCTTTGTTTGGGTAGTTCTTTAGGTAATTGTTGAAATTCATGATGTAATCTCCTCTTTCTTATTGTTTTGAATTTGTGTACCTCCAAAAACAAATAAAAAAACACTTGTCTTTGGAATAAATCCAAGGACAAGTGATAATCACCTGCGGTGCCACCTTGATTGGTATAAAAATACCCACTTTGTTAGATACAAACATATCTACTGCCCGATAACGTAGGCATTACGTCTTGGATACTCTCAAAAAAATGATTTCACCTCGCCCTCAAGGGTCCACTTATCCACTCTTACACTACTAAACTTACAGCAAATGTTCAGCTCTCTGAGAATGCAGTTTTTGGTTTTACTTCCCTATCAATGGTTTGTATTATGTTATCATACTGAAGTGCATTTGTCAAGTGCTAATTTTTATGTCAAAATATTCTTTGTGATAACTAAAAACTTTAGTTTTTGACATTATGGATAACTTCAAATCTCAATTTTATTATACTTCGAGTTAAATTTTAATCTCGAAATTCTGTCCTCAATAGGATTTAGGTTAATAAGCGACTTTAGGTGGGATGTTTTTATTCTATTCAGGACTTTTATTTGGAAATTCATCTACAACGCTGTTTCCGTTCAAAATATACTCATACTTATAACTACTTGGTGTTTGCGTGACATCATTATCATAAGTGATAGTCGCTACAAAATTTGTGCAACCACCTGCTTCTCTGATATTCCTTTCCATATACGCTTGGTCTCCATGCCTATTTAGTGTTGAATTTTGAGGTGTGATGTTATAAGCATTCGCAACTCCACCCAGAGAATCAGCAATAATATGACCTTGATCCAAATCCTTGTGTTCAGTTCCAGGTACATCAGCTTCGTCATAATAGTATCTGCCACTGCTATTGACAGGTTCGGTTTTTTCGTTTTGCAAGATTATCTCGTCTGCAAAAACATAAATCAACTGGCCAAACTCGTTAGTTAGCCCAAAATAAACTCTGTCGCCAAAACCGATGTCAACAGCAACATTGTTTAATCTTTCGCCGTTTCTGTCGCCTCCATCCACTTCAATTATTTCATAATCATCACTTAAATAAGTTAAGATGTTTCCATCAATTGTATAATTGATTTGTTTTCCGTTTGAATAGGAGTTGCTATCGTCACAGGCGATAAGTATAAACGCTTGCATTAATGCAAGTGCAACAATGCAGATTTTTTTTATTGTTTTTTTCATTTTAGTTTCCCTAACTATTTTAGTGGTAGGTTTTACATAAAAGGTAAACTTTCAAATTACAAAAGGCTTTGGTGCTGTTAGAAAGTGTGCCATTTTTCAGAAAACGGTATAAAGCGAAGATGTTTTATCATCTCTGCCTATAATAATATCTGGGTATATCAATCTTAATATTTCTTGCATAGTTTCAATACTGTCATTTTGTGTGGATGTCTCGCCAATTATTTTTCCATCGCTAATCAAAAATAATCTATTGCAATAATTTAGAGCAAGAGTCGGGTTATGCAACACTATTATAGCACTTTTGTTTTTGTTAGAAATTTGATTCTTAAAAGTGGTGAATAAATTATGAGTGTTTAAAAAATCTAGGTTGTTATCCGGCTCGTCAAGTAAAACAATAGGGGTGTCCTGAGCGAAAATTTTTGCTAAAAAAGCTAAAGAGCGTTGCCCCTCACTGAGCTTTAATATGTCAGTATCTAGTAAATTTTCAATTTTTAGAAGTTTTGCGCATTTGTTTGTAATTTCTGTTTTGTTTTTATCATATATCACAGAGAGTAAATCTGTTGATTTTGAATAACATCCTAGTTCTATTACTTGCCTTACAGTCAAGCCTTCAATTTTAGGAGTTCTTTGAGTGTAATAGCTAATATACTGTGCTCTTTTTTTGCTTGAGAGAGAATTGATTTTCGTGCCCTTTACAAAAATTTCTCCTGAGAAAACTTTATTTATTCCACAAAGCCCACCCAACAAAGTGGATTTTCCAGAGCCGTTAAGTCCTAAAAATCCCACGATTTCCCCTTGATTAACATCAAAGCTGATATCGTTTAAAATTGGCTCCCTATATCCGACACAGAGGTTCTTTACACAAAGTACATTCTTCATATAACATCCCTCCTAGCTTTTACAACTAAGAAAATAAGTATTGGTACTGATATTATTATTATCGGTATACTAAGAGGTAATTCTGCACCACTTGAAAATGAACGTGCTATAATGTCTGCAAAAATTGTTACTATCGCACCTGTCATCGCACTCATTAACAAAAATAAAAAGCCTCTTTTTTTAGTAATCATCAATGCAATATGAGGTGAGATTAACCCAACAAATGCAACCGACCCAACAACAGAAACAGCGCACGAAACCATAAATGTGGTAATAATCAGTAGAAAAAATCTCCAAAATGTGGGGTTTAGTCCACTCGCCTGTGCATTTTCGTCTCCTAAAGTAAGCATGGTTATTTGGGTGTGCGATAATAGTAAAATTATTAATGAAATTGTAATTCCGAAAAACGGAAAAATAAGTTTTTCATCTGTTATGTTTGCAAGTGTACCCATCAACCAATACTCGATTGAGGCAAGCTGGCTTTGTGGGTCGGCAAGCGTTTTTAAAATCATAAGCCCAGCGTCTGCAAGGCATTTTATTATTATTCCTGCAAAAAGAAAATTGCTTAGCTTTCTCACTCCTGTTAAATATGTTAAAAACACGAGGGCGACAATTGATAGCATTCCTCCAATAAACGAGTAAAAAATTACAACAAGAGGTGTTGAAATTTGAGATACTATTGCAAACCCTGCGCCCAATGATGCACTTGACGCTACACCAGTAATATCAGGCGAGGCAAGTGGATTTCTAAAAATTGTTTGATATATCCCACCCGAAATTCCAAGAGCAACACCCGTAACCAGTGCCATAAATGTGCGTGGAAGTCTTAAAGTGTAAAAAACTCTGTGTTCTACGGTGTCGTTTAAATCTCCGCTTAAAATGCAAATAATCTCCTCTAGTGATAAGGAAAAACTGCCCATGGTAATAGATAAAAAAATGAGAGTTAGTAGCAGTAAAGCGGTTGGTAGAAAAATTAATAGTGTTTTATTTTTCATAATTAAACCGTGCCTTACCTTTCTCTTAAATCTTTATTACTACCTTGGGCAGTGTTTTTATTCTACGTCAAATCCGTAAAATTCTTTATAAAAATCGCTGAAAGTATTTTCATAATCTATTACATCTTGTGCGTCTCCATGAAGAGTAACAGCAAGCCAGTAAACACCTAAAACTCCAGAGGGGACAGGGGAGTCAATCTCTTCAAATCCCTCGGGCATTTTAAACACCCTTTGATTTATAATGGCGTTTAAGTCACTAAGCGCAGTGTCGTTCATAACATCTTCTACTGAGTATTTTGCTGCAGAGGGGATAATAAAATAATCTGGGTTTTGCTCTAAAATATCTTCATATGAAACAGGCGACCAGTAGTTATCTTCGATGCTAGCAAACACATTCTCACCACCAGCGTGTGTGATTAAAAAGTTTTGATACATCAGAGCTGTTGCAGTCTCTAAATGAGAAGAATTGCTTCCCATATATACTTTTGGCTTTTCTTTTCCTTCTACTATTTGTTCTATAACAGCATAAATTTCGTTTTGTTTTTGAATTAAAGCCTCTGCTCGTTCTTCGCTCCCTGTAAGAATACCGATGTTTGTAATCATTTGGCTAAGACCTTCTCTTGTCTCTGGGTCAACTACTAAAACTGTAATTCCAAGCTCCTCTAAAGTGTTTGCTTGTTCTAACAGTGATATAGGCATAAGCACAAGGTCGGGGTTTAGCTCGGCAACGGCTTCAATATTAAATTCTTTTAGTGAGCCTACTTGTGTAACTTCAAGCAATTCGCTTGCGGCTTGAGCATAAATTGGTCTGGTTTCAGCCTTTTTCTCAATTCCTACAAGCTTATCAGATATCCCCAGTGCTATTGACGTATACGAGGTTATATAATAAGTACTAACAATTGTCTCTGCTGGTTTATCTAAAATCACTTTTCTGCCTGCTTGGTCGGTAAGTGAGATTTGCACAGCACCCTCAACACTAGTTTCTTGCTGTTGAGAAGAGGAGTGAGAGTTATTTGCTGAATCATTGCAAGCAGTGCACGAAAAGATTAGTGTCAATATAATAATTAATATTAGCGTTTTTTTCATTTATACCTCTATGTATTTGCAGATTAATATTTATTGAGTTATTTTGTCTAACTAGAATTACTACTTGAAAGTAATAGTTCCGTCTTCTGCGTTCATTTCATCAGTAATGGCTAAAGACTCGACACGATACCCTTTTTCTCTAAGCATTTTTCCACCTTGTTGGTGACCTTTTTCAATAATAATTCCAATAGCTGCTATATTAGCGTGCGCCGACTCAACTATTTGACATAGTCCAAGAGCAGCGCAACCATTTGCTAAAAAATCGTCTATGATTAATACATTTTCGTCAGGAGAAATAAATCTACTTGCAACAATAACACTGTGCATTTTTTTATGAGTAAAACTCTCTACATTCGCACAAAGCATTGTTCCATCTAAATTAATAGATTGCGATTTTTTGGCAAAAATTACAGGAACATCAAAATACTGTGCTACTATTGCTGAAATTCCGATGCCTGAAGCCTCGATTGTCAAAATTTTATCTACTTTAACGTCTTTGAGTCTCTCTTTAAACTCTTTTCCAATCTCATTAAAAAGTTTAATGTCCATTTGATGGTTTAAAAAGCTATCTACTTTCAATATATTTCCGTGCTTTACAACACCGTCTTTTCTAATTCTCTCTTTAAGTATTTCCAAAATGTCACCTTTTCCTTTGCTTTAATTTTCTTGTAATTCTTTTAAATACTGCTCATTGTCAATATCTTTTAGTTCATTTTCATAGCTAACTTGAATTTTAACAGGTGGGTATTTATCTAAAATAGACTTGCCACCAACATCGCCCTCTAGCGCTAAAAGCTCGTTTACAAGCTTTGAAGAGAACATTACGGGGTTACCTTTTTTCTCGTTATAATAAGCACATGCAGTAAGTACATTATTTTTGCTCTGCTTTATAAAATTCTCTAAAGTAGTTTTAGAGATTAAGGGTTGGTCAGAAACTAAAAAAACTATAAAATCCTCTTTTTGTAGGTTTTTAATAGCTTTTATGCCCTGTTTTATTGTGTAAGATATCTCGTTTGGCATACTTGTCTCATACACTGTTTTAATGCCTAATTTTTCTGAGTAGTCTTTAATCTCTTGGTATTTTGTAACGGTAATAACTTCTGTGTAATTGCAGTTTAAACTAACGGCATGGAGGGTATCCATACCGTGTTTAAACACTTCTTTACCATTAAAGTTTTGAAGCAATTTATTCCCACTTTCAAACCGAGAAGAATTGCCCGATGCCAAATAGATAAAATAAATCATAGCTTATACCTTGGTTTTATTTTTTATTGTTTTATTTTAGACCAAATTTTCTCAGGTGTCATAGGAAGCTCTCGTTGCCATGCACCTGTTGCGTTAAACACAGCGTGTGCAAGAGCTGGAGAAGGTGTGTTTATAACTATCTCGCCGATAGATTTTGCGCCAAAAGGCCCAGATTTAGCATAGCTTTGCTCGAAATCTACTCGAAGCCTGCTTATGTCTAAACGGGTAGGTAGCTTGTAGGTCATAAAGCTTTTCTCTACTAAATTTCCTTTTTTAGAGTAGCTTATGCTCTCGCTAAGTGCCATTCCAATTCCTTGCACAATTCCGCCCTCTGTTTGAACTTTAGCCAAGTTAGGGTTAATTGGCGTGCCACAGTCTACAACTGCAACATAATCAAGAATTTCTACCGAGCCTGTAAGTTTATCTAGCTCTATTTCTACCATTCCAACCATAAAAGGTGGGGGAGAGACAGGCGATGTATGAGACTCTGTTATTTGAGTAGGAACGTCGTTTCCACACATAGACTTAACCGAAATTTCTGTAAGGCTAACATGTGCGCTGTTGTCTTTTTTAGCTATTTTATCGCCTAAGAACTCTAGCTCATCTTCATTGCAGTTTAATATTCCAGAGGCTATTTGGCATAGATTTTTACGCATTTTCTCACAGGCTTTTTCCACTGCTTTTCCAGTAATATAGGTGGTAGAAGAGGCGTAAGAGCCTGAGTCGTAAGGAGATATATCAGAGTCTGCGCCATAAACGGTAATTTTATCTATATCGCACTCAAGGCACTCTGCTGCCATTTGTGCTAAAATTGTGTCGCAACCTGTGCCCATGTCGGCAGCTCCTATTAAAAGCTCGTAGCCACCGT
>CAYJBU010000117.1:0-8428 GCA_964368155.1 uncultured Eubacteriales bacterium
ACTTCATCGAATATGATAGCAAATAAAGAAATATTAATTTCTTTATTAGAGTTTGTTCCGGGTAATGCATTTTTATTAGACAAAAATCATAATATTGTCGCCTGTAACAAAGCGACCCTTGAATTGTTTGAGTGCAAAACTGCAGAAGAATTTATTATGAACTTTAATAAATTTTCTCCTGAATTTCAACCAAATGGAATTCTTTCATCTGAGCTGTTTTTATTTAATGTTAAGTCAGCAAAAGAAAGCATCTTCACCCAGTTTAAGTGGTTACATATTGATAACAACAGAAATGAACTACCATGTGAAATCACTCTAACAAAAATTAATTTTTGTGATGATGAGGCATGTGTAGTAGGATATGTAAAAGATTTACGTTGCGACTATGAAACAACTGAAAATGTCGATGATTTTTATTTCCTTGATAGAATTCCTGAGAAAGTATTTTTTAGCACTGTTGCAAAACTTTCTGATGATTTATTCTTCTTTGTTGACAAAAGAACCTCCACAATTCACTTTTCAGGAAAATCTCAACGCTATTTCTCTTCTCTTTCTGTGTTAACAGTAGCAGAAAATGAAATTTTGGTACATCCCGAGGATCTTGAATTATACCAACTTCTTGTCAGTAATATGAAAACTTGAACTATCTCTCCATTAGATATAAGATTTAAGCCACCGGACGGCAGTTATGTTTGCTCTCGAATAATGTATCAATTCATATATGACAGTAATTCAAAGCCTGTTTTAATTGTTGGAAAAGCTATTAATGTCAACAAACAAAGAATTCTTGAAGACCAAGTAAAACTTGATTCACTGACACAATGTTATAGCAAAATTTATATAGAAGAAACTATTACAAAACTGCTTGAAAATGAGTGTTACCAAAATGGAGCAATTTTATTTGTTGATATTAACTCATTTAATAAATTCAACGAACAATATGGCCATTTTTACGGCGATGAATTGCTAAGGCAATTGGTATCAAGAATAAAACGGTGGTGTAATAGTGACGAAGTTATAGGACGAATAGGCGCAGACGAATTTGTTTTGTTTATACCTGATACTCAAAACATATCTCATTTTGAAAATCGGCTTGATTTACTAGTAAATGAAATCAATTCGCAGTACGTAATAGATAAGAATTCTGTCAAGATCTGTGCGGGTGTCGGTGTAACTTTATGCAGTGACATCACTATACCTTACATTCAATATGCTGCAAGAGCAAAAAGTGCTTCGAGTGTTGCAAAACTCACAAGCAGCTGTAAATGGACGTATTATGACCATTCTCACATAAATTCTCCTTCAATCGCTTCAGTTCAAAATACTGCAGAGAAAATCACAGGATTAAATATAAACCATACAATTACCTCATCAATATTTAATATTTTATACGAGAGAGACAGTGATGATGTTGCAATAACTTCTGCGTTGAGATATTTAGTTCAATCATATGGCTCTAGTAGATGTTATATAGCAGAATCCTTTGATAACGGAGACAATTTTGACCTCACATATGAATGGTGTAAACCAACTATACCGTCTGCAAGAACTGCTCAGTCTGATTATCCTAGTGAGTATATTAAGCAATTGCTTAATACTTCTACCACAAACGATATGTACGCCTGCCCTGACGTTGCTAACTGCAAAGATGCAACCAATATACCTCTCCCAAATATTATTGCAAGTATTCATGCTAAATCTTTCCTGCACGCACAGGTTAGAAAAGATGATGTCGTTACATTTTTTATTGGGATAGAGGATTGTGATAAAACCCGTAATTGGAGCGAAAAAGAAATTAACACACTCCACTACTTATCAAGAATTTTCTCTTTAATATTACAAAAGAAATCTTTATTTCAAGAGAACAAAATTCTCAGTAGATACAATAAAATCTCAGCATTTGTCGGCGATAACACCGATAACTTTATTTATATTGTAGACCCCGATACTTTTGAAATCATCCACATGAATAAAAAAGCTCTCCAAATGTATAATAATCCACCAGAACATATTTGGAGAAACATGAAGTGCTATGAATTACTTCATGAAAAAACTCAACCATGCGAGTTTTGCACCAACGCTTACACCACCGAGGATAATTTCTATGAATGGAAGTATTATAGTCCGCGATTTAACAAAATGTATCTGTACAAGGACAAACTGGTTCACTTAAACGGAAAACTTGTTAAACTTCAAGTCGCAACCGATATCACTAGAATTGCTACGCTTGAAGATGAATTGACTAATAAAATTGAAGAGCAAGAACTGCTTCTTAATTGTATTCGAATGCTTCATACAAGTGATGCTCCTGACGACTCGATTAATCATATTTTAGATATAGTCTGCACATTTTTCCAATCGTCAAGAGGAGTTATTATCCAGTTCGCTCAAGATGGACAAACTATCAGCAACACTCATGAATGGACAGATAGCAGTTTTACTTCAGGTAAGCACTTAATTCAAAATCTGCCCTCAGATATTATACATCCACTGCTGAGAAATTTTGGAACTTCTCACACTTCTTATATAGATAATGTAAACGAAACTTTTAAAAATGATATGGGTTTTCTCGAAATGATGCAAAGCAGAAATGTTAACAGCGTTATTGTCTCGCCAATCATTGATAACACTGGTAAGCTTATTGGATTTTTTGGGTTAGACAATCCAAAAAAATATGTAGACAAACATTGGTTACTAGGCTCGCTTTCTGTTTTTATTTCTGACTTCTTAAGAAAAAACAGACTTATTTCTTCACTCAACAGGCTTAGTTATTACGACACTCTAACAGGAGTAAAAAACCGCCACAGTTATACAAATGAGATAAACAACATCGGCAATCTTTCCTCTTTAGGGGTTGCATACATCGACATTTCAAAACTATCAAAAATTAACGAAGAAAAGGGCACAAAATACGGAGATGGAATAATCAAGAAAATGTCTTTTATACTTTTAGATATTTTTGGTAAAAATGTCTTTAGAGTGGGCGGAGATGAATTTGTAGTTTTGGATAAAAACGTTGCAGAGTTAATTTTTGAAGACAAGATTAATTTGCTTAAAAATGCAATTTTTGAAGAGCCCGAGCTCAATGCTTCAATAGGATTCACTTGGAATGATAATTCAAGCACTATTGAGGACAACGAAAGCGACCCTGAATCCCTAACCTCCAGCTATTCATCACTTTTAAGTAAAAATCTTGAGAACGAGATAAGAAGCGGGAAATATATAGTCTATCTTCAAGCTCAGATAAACATGCAAACAAATAAACTCGACGGTGCAGAAGCTTTGATTAGGAGAATTGATGCAAGAGGAAATATCCAATCTCCGATTTCATTTGTTCCATTTTATGAAAAAGAAGGAATGATTTCTCAAATTGACCTTTATGTATTCACTACTGTATGCAAATTGCTTGCAAAGTGGAAAAATGAAGGGGTTGGAGTCGACATGAAAGTGTCTGTAAACTTTTCAAGGTCAACAATAATGGGTAAAAATATAGTTAACCAGATTTCGGAAATTTGCGATAGATACAATGTTGAACGGTCTTTGTTTGTTGTAGAAATAACCGAAACAATAAGTCATTCAGACGATAATTTATTTTCATTAATCATCTCTTCCCTTAAAAATTCAGGCTTTTGTGTTTCTCTTGATGATTTTGGCAGTGGTCACTCCAATTTATCCGCATTAAAAATATCAGATTTTGATGAGATTAAAATTGATATGGGACTGACAAAAGATGTTCATATCGACGAAAAATCAAGAATACTGACAAAGGTGGCACTTAATCTTTGTAACGAATTTGATTACATGATTTCTGTTGCTGAAGGAATTGAAACTATTGAACAATTTAATGTCTTAAAAGAATTAAAATGCAAAAAAGGTCAAGGATATTATTTTAGCAAACCTGTTACTATTGACGATTTTGAAAAAAAATATTTCAACAAAGTTTTCTAAATTAAAATGACATTAGCAACTATAGCCTATCTTACCATTGCACCTCAATAAATATTTCTTGCTTACTAGGAGGCAAAGATTATGTATTCACCTGATAAAAGAACCTCATCATTTGGTAACGATTTCTCAACAGAACAGCTATATGCAATTCTCGACAAAGTTCCAATATGTATCAACGTGCTAAACGAAAAAGCCGAGAGTTTATACTGTAATTCCTACACCTTAAAAATGTATGAATTGGACTCAAGCAAAACATATACCGAAAAATTTTATGACCTTACTCCCGAAACCCAGCCCGACGGAAAAAACTCAAAACTGGGTTTTGCCGAACAGGTGCTTATAGCTTTGGAAAAAGGCGAAAACCATTTTAACTGGATTGACACAAAATTAACCGGTGAAGAAATTCCGCTTTCCATCAGCATATATAATCTAAATCTAAAAAACGAAAACGGCGACACTTTACTCGTCAGCACTATGATAGATTTGAGACCCCATTTAGCAGACGATGTAGATTCGATAGTTTTTGATGATTACTATCACAACAGAATTACCTATAAAGCTCTTTTCAGCACTGTTGCGGAGTTGGCAGAAGAATGGTTTTGGGTATATGATGTAAATCTTTCTACAATTCAATTTTTTGGAAAAGGACGTGAAATCCTCGGTTTAGTTGCGCAAAAAGTTCCATTTCCGTCATATGTTGTTGACAGTGGAATGGTTTATCCGGAGGATTTAAACACATTTTTACATTTTGACTCTGACTTAAAAACTGGTGTTGTAAGGCCTACAGAAGTAAGATTTGTTCAACCGGACGGAACAACTAAATATTATAGAATTGTATATAAAACAATATACAATAAAGAAGGCGAACCGCTTTTCTCAATCGGCAAAACTTATGACATCGACAGACAAAAAAGGCTTGAAGTATTGTCAAAAACTGATTTACTTACAAATTGTTTAAATAAAATCACAACGGAAAACACGATAAAAGACATTATCGAAACCACACCTTCTTCACATGCACTTTTCCTAATTGATGTAGACGATTTTAAATCAGTCAACGACCAACTCGGGCACTACTTCGGAGATATCACGCTTAGTGACATAGCTAAAAATTTACACTCCAACTTTCGATCTGTAGATATCATTGGAAGAATAGGCGGAGATGAATTTCTAGTATTTGTCAAAGATATATCAAACGAAAAAGTAATAATATCTAAGGCAGAAGCAATCACAAAGGCATTTAATAACAGTTATTCTGGAGAAAACGGTGACTATAAAGTCTCGGGCAGTATTGGAATAGCCCTGTATCCAAAACACGCCTCTTCATACGAAGAACTTTACAAATGTGCAGACAAAGCACTCTACAGCTCAAAAATGGCAGGAAAAGATCGTTATACCATATATTCTGATGATATCGCTAACGCAGACACTAAGAACCTCACAGCTGTTGATACTAAAACAAAACCAACGGGCAATTATTTAGATTCTTCAATTGCTTCTGCTGTTTTTGATATGATTTATCAATCTGATGATGTTAAGTCCACGTTAAAATCGGTTGTCAGACTCGTCGGCAAACACATGAATGCAAGTAGATGTTACATTGCTCAAACTTATGACACAGGTTGCAACTATAGCATTTCATACGAATGGGCTCAAAACTCATTTGACCAGAAAAAAGACTTGTTCCAAAACATTCCATTTGATTCACTTGTTGGCTTTTTTGCAGAACTTGAGGAAAATGGCATTATGTTCAACAACGAGATATCCAGTATTAAGAAAGATAATAGATTTAAGTTATCGAATGATGAAGCAGATAATTCTTATTTGTTAGTTCAAACAAAAGGCAAAGACTTTACAAGGTTAATCCTTGGGGTTGATGATAACAATCGACACCGTGTTTGGAGCGAAAAAGAAAAGAATACAATTGAATATATAGCAAAAATGATATCTATTTTCACTAATTCGGCAAATATCAACAAGCTCAATGAAGACTAAGATATTAAATAGGTGTCTAATCAATAATAGCAATTGCAGGGACAGGCTTCCACGCCTGTCTAGAAACATTAATTTTTTACCTGTTTTTTTGGGGATTGCACGCCCTCCTTTCGAGATGGCGTGTAATCCCTTTGTTCTCAAGATGAAAGCCTACTGAATAACGCGTTATTCAGTAGGCTTTGCTTATATCTTTTTATCGTATAATCTTGCAGCATTTAACACAACTAGCACTGAACCCGCATTGTGAACCAATGCACCTGTCGCAGGATTTAACAATCCCATTACAGATAGTACAATAGCAACTAAATTAATCGCCATTGAAATTGAAATGTTAAATTTAATTGAAAACACTGTAGCATTTGAAAGCTTCTTAATATATGATATTTTTGAAATGTCGTCACCCAAAATTGAAATATCAGCGGCTTCAATCGCAATATCACTTCCCATAGTGCCCATCGCTATTCCAACCGTTGCAGTTTTAAGTGCAGGTGCATCATTAACTCCATCGCCAACCATACACACTCCTTCTGTAAAACTTCCCATCAATGAGTTTATACACTCAACTTTTCCCTCTGGCAAAAGAGAAGAATAAACCTCATTTATTCCAACTTTTCCTGCAATAAAATTAGCACTTTTCTCGTTGTCCCCTGTGAGAAGAACAGTCTTTTTAATCCCTGATGAACCCAGTGTAGAAATAGCCTCTTTTGAAGAGTCCTTGATTTTATCAGCTAGTCCAATAACCCCAATTACTTTCTTTGTGTTCGAAACAATAATAACAGCCTTTCCTTCTCCTCTTAGCTGATTGACAACCACTAAAGCATCGCTGCCAACAGAAATTTTTGCATTATCTTCAATAAGTTTTTCATTTCCACAAAAGATTGTTTCGCCATTTACATTTGCGCTAACTCCTTTTCCAACTGTCATTGAAAAATCAGTTGCTTCTATGTTTTGCATTTCTTTAGATGCAAAGAAGCTGACTACAGCCTTGCCGATTGGATGTTCCGAACGGCTTTCTACAGCAGATGCTAGTGCCATCATATTTTTTTCGTCAAAATCAAATGTTTTGATATCGCTTACAGCTAGTTGTCCGTGTGTAATAGTTCCTGTTTTATCAAAAGCTATAGTAGACACTGTTCCCATTCTTTCAAGCGCTTCGCCAGACTTTATCAGAACACCTCTTTTTGTCGCCTGCCCAATTGCAGCCATTATAGAAGTTGGAGTTGCAAGAGCCAACGCACAGGGACAAAACACAACTAGTACTGTTACTGCATTTATCAAAGCTTGTTCAGGAATATTGAAAAGATAAGCTTGAATTACATATGTACCTATCGCTATCAAGCAAGCAATCGGAACCAACCAAGCAGCCCATTTATCAACAATTTTTTGCATCGGAGCTTTGTTGTTTTCTGCCTCTTCAACGAGTTTAATCATTTTTTGGAGTGATGAGTTTGCAAAGGACTTGCTAACTTTTACATCGACCGAACCGAAGCGATTTATTGTGCCTGTGTAAACTTCGTCGTCAACAGATTTATCAACTGGTAAACTCTCGCCTGTCATAACACTTTGGTCAACCGAAGTGTTTCCTACTGTGATAACTCCGTCTGCAGGGAAGCTCTCACCCGGAAAAACTCTGATGATGTCATTGATTTTTATATCTTTTGCATCAACTAATTTTTCACTCATTTTCCCATCTGAAACTGAGATAACTCTGCCCTTGCTAGGCACTAAATTCAGCAATTTTTCAATACCTTTTTTTGCTTTTTCAACAGTTCTGTCCTCAAGCCATGCACCGATTGCCATTATAAAAGCAACTTCACCTGCAGCAAAAATATCTCCAATGTAAATCGCTGCAATCATTGCAATTGTAATTAACAGAGCTGAGCTTATAAACAACTGTGTAATCACTCTTTTAAGCGCAAGATACGCAAGAGGGAGACCCGAAATCAAGATTGAAGCCCAAGCGAAATTAACCATCAATGTATTTTCTGCCCCACCGGTCGCAAGTGGTATAATGTATTCGCCAACAAAACTCACCGCAAGGCAAATTCCTGAGACAAATAGCATTGGAAGAGAATTTAAAAACTTATCAATTTTGTCTAACATATTGTATTACTCCATTCCGTCGATGTATATCGACTAAAAAATTTCATCATTAATCAAAATAAAACTTTACACTTCGATAATTAAAAATAACAGGTGTTTATATAGTTTTGGAGAACTGATTTAGCGCGGAAATAAGCTGTTTAATGGTTTCCTCCTCTTTTCCACTGTTAATTCCATCAAGCACGCAGTGGTGCATGTGTCCTTCTAATATAACTTGACCGGTTTTATGCAATGCAGATTTAACCGCACCGATTTGAACAAGAATATCCTCACAAGGCTTATCCTCATTTACCATTTTTTGAATTCCACGAACTTGACCCTCAATTTTTTTCAATCTTCTAGTCACAGCCTCGGTATCCATACATTTTTTCATTAATATACC
>CAYJBU010000118.1:0-6657 GCA_964368155.1 uncultured Eubacteriales bacterium
AAATTTTGTGTCGATGCGAAGCGGCGGAATGGAGTATTAATATGCAAGATTTTAGCATGAAAATTAATGATAAAAACGGAAAAACTCTTTGTGTAAGTAAACCTTGTGGCTATGGGGTTTCGATGGTGCACACTTCGCAGTATAACGAAGGTGACAGAATATTGCTTGAGGGTGACAACGGATATGGGTACTATATGATTAGATTAGATGAATCCATGCCTGAGTCTATTGTGTATCTAAAACCTTGCGAACCTGCATCGATTATGGTCTTTCATGTTCCAACCGGTGCAGAATTAGTTAGCTATAGTCCAAAATCGTTTAGTGGAGATTTGCATGTTATTACTGCAAGAAAAGCCACAAAAGAAGAAGTTTTTGCACGAAGAAATTTGGCATTTAACCCATATGACGGACACAAATTAAAAAACACTTTCCCACACTCACATGCGAATGTCGAGACAAGAAACGAAGCAGTTTTCGCTGCAAGAAATGCAATTGATGGAATTTATGAAAATCTTTCACATGGGAAATATCCGTATAGTTCTTGGGGAATTAATCGTGACCCTAATGCTGCTTTGACGATAGAATTTGGCAGAAAAGTTGAAGTTGACAATGTTGTGATTACTTTAAGAGCGGACTTCCCACATGACAGCTATTGGACAAAAGGTGACGTCGAGTTTTCCGATGGAAGTGTAATAACTCTTGATTTTGTTAAATCTGCACTGCCTCAATCTTTTTCTTTTGAGAAAAAGATAATTGAGTCTATTGTTTTTAAGAACTTGATAAAAGCTGATGATGACTCTCCATTCCCTTCGCTGTCTCAAATCGAAGTATATGGAAAAGATATTGTTTGACTTTAGGATAATTATTTATTGAGGAAGGGGATTTTGATTTGCATTTCAGATATTGTGTGTAAATCAAAAATGAATTATTAGTATGGATAAGTTTTTAAGTAAAGAAGAGATATCAAAACAAGAGGTTGAAGCCGCACTTTTGAACGCCTCTAACCAAACGTCTAAAATATTAGATGACTTAGATGGAAAGTTTAAAAGATGCGTAAGTGAAAATGGTTTTTACCCAAAGGCTGAAAATAATGATTGGACAATCGCGTTTTTTACAGGTGAGAATTGGCTTTTGTGGGAACACACTGGTGATGAAAAATTCAAAAAAGCTGCTGTGCAACACATACAAAGTTTTAAAGAAAGATTTGACAATAAAGTTCAAATTGATACGCACGACCTCGGGTTTCTTTATTCACTTTCTTGTGTGGCTGGATATAAACTTTTGGGAAATGAAACAGGGAAAGAGTATGGAATTAAAGCTGCAAATCACTTGATTACTAGGTTTGTTGAAAAGGGGAACTATGTTCAAGCTTGGGGTAAGGTTGGCGCAGAAGATAACTCGAGATTAATTATTGACTGCATGATGAATATGCCACTTCTGTTTTGGGCAACTGAGGTAACAGGGGACTCTAAATACGCTGAAATTGCAAAAAAACACCTTGAAACAACGACGAAATACATAATTAGAGATGATAATTCAACATATCATACTTATTTTTTTGATAAGGAAGGTCAACCGGTTGGAGGAGTGACTCATCAGGGGTACAAAAATGACTCTGCATGGTCAAGAGGACAATCTTGGAGCGTGTATGGATTTGCGCTAGCGTACAAATATGATAAAAATGAAAAATATTTGGAGAAATTCTGCGATGTTGCAGATTTCTTTATAGACCATTTACCTAAGGATTTAGTGCCTTATTGGGATTTCACTTTTTCAGATGGTTCGGACGAGCCTCGTGATTCCTCCGCTGCTGCAATTGCAATTTGTGGAATGTTAGAAGCAGCGAAATATTTGCCGAAAGAAAAAGCAGAATATTATTCTTCGATTGCTAAAAAAATGCTAAGAGCTTTATATTTGCAGTGCAGTGTAAGTGACTATAGCAAATCGAATGGATTGATGCTATTTGGAACATATGCAAGAAACTCAGAATTCAATACTTGTACTGACAGGGGATTGAATGAATGTAACACTTGGGGAGATTATTACTACTTAGAAGCGTTAATCAGACTTACAAAAGATTGGCAGTTATATTGGTAAAATAGATAAATTAAACAAAAGTGGAATTGTTTTCCGCTTTTGTTTAGCATATAGGGTTTATTTTTATTGAAAGGATTGATAATAATGTACGAATTTGATAAATTTTTTAAGAGATATGAGGAATTCGACCCAAAAGTTCCTGTATGGTGCTTAACTCAGGGGGATGGATGTTATACTCATAGATTTTTTGACACAGTTCCACTTAGTCCGTCGGGGAGATATCTAGCAGTTTTGGATATGCCATATGAAGACAAGTGTGCAGAGGTTGGCGACGAAGCAAATGTTGTTATGGTCGATTTATTCACTGGTGAAGAAAAAGTAGTTTATAAAACAAAAGGTTGGCAGCATCAACTTGGGGCTAATATTAACTGGGGAAAAGACGATAACAGCTTAATTTTTAATGATGTTGACATGGAAACTTTAAAAGGTTTTGCAGTTAATTTGAATCCGCACACAGGCGAGACAATTAAACTGCAACACGAAATTTATCATGTATCACCTGACGGTTTATGGGGTGTTTCTTCCGATTTGACTTCAACATGGAAAACACAATACGGTTATGGCGTGAGTGTTCCATATGAAAACATCAAAAATCATACGATTTTCACTGAAGATGATGGCGTTTGGTTAACAAACACACAAAGCGGTGAGACAAAATTGCTATTAAGTCTAAAAGAAATATACGAGAGAACACACACTGAACTCGAGAGATTTCATTACTCAAAAGGTCTCTGCTATGTTTTCCACACAAAATGGAGTCCTAATGGGGAGAAAATTTTGTTTTCGACACGTTACATTAGAGAAGGCTATACAGACGGAATAATGGCAGGCAGAGGAACACTTGTGCAATATTGTGTTTATACATGTAATGTAGATGGCAGTGAGTTGGAAGTTGCAGTTGACGAGGGTCACTGGGCAAAAAACGGTCATCATATAAATTGGTCACCTGATAGCAAATATTTAACTATGAATTTGGATTTAGAGTGTACAGGTTTGAAATTGTGTAAAGCTTCGCTAAAAGGAAGGCATATTGAAAAATTGATTGAAGATGTTCCGGGTTCAGGACACCCAAGTCTACATAAAACAAAAAACCTTATGATTGCCGATACTTATGCTGGAGAATCAAAATTTAAAGACGGAACTGTTCCAATCAGATTGGTCGATTTAGATAATAGAATAGAATTTGATACACCGATTAGAATTAACGTTGCACATCCAGGTGCAAAGATTGCATCAGATTTTAGGGTTGACCCTCACGTGGTTTGGGATAGAAGTGGTAGATATTGCTTGTTTAACGGTCATGTTGACGGACACAGAAGAGTTTACATTGCAGATATGCAGAAATATTTAGAAGATTAATATGCCCAAATATATAGTCAGTTAACTTGAAAAACAAATTTCAAGTTAGCTGACTATCAAAGTTTTTGAATGTGTTTTTCAGCAAAGTCTACTATAATATAGAAAGTGTCATACTATTTTAACTATTACTAGATATTAGCTTGAAAGTAAATGCGATGAACGTTATAATACAGTAAAAACATATACGAAAGGCTGTTGTTATTATGAGCAAAATAGTAATTGACGCATCTTCTTTTAAAGAACAAGGTGGATGGGTTTTAGACACACAATTTGTAGTTAACATGGGAACACCTTATTTGTTAGCGCATGGATTAGGTAAACCCGTAGAGAATGCAAAAACAGAATTTGAAGTTGAATGTCAAGGTGAATATACAATTTATGCCTATACATTTAACTGGCTTGCTCCTTGGAAAAAAGAGGCAGCTGGTAAATTCAAAATTCAAGTTGACAATATTGAATGTGAAACAGTTTTCGGTACTACTTCTGAAACTTGGGGTTGGGAAAAGGGAACAAAAATCTCACTTGAAAAAGGTTCACACATAATTAGCTTAAATGACTTAACAGGTTATGAAGGCAGATGTGGAATAGTTGTACTTAGTGATGAGGAATGTGAGCTACCTACAGGAGCAAAAGAAATTACAGATTTCATTTTAGCTTCGAAAAAGGACTCAAAAGTTCCGGTTGAAGAATTTGACCTAGTAGTTGCTGGTGGAGGAATTGCAGGTATGTCTGCGGCACTTACTGCAGCGAGAAGTGGATTGAAAACTGCTTTAATTCAAGATAGGGCAGTTGTCGGTGGAAATAACAGTTCTGAGGTCAGAGTTTGGCTAGGCGGTATCACTAACACTGAACCGTTTCCAGGAATTGGAAATATCACAAATGAGTTCGAGCAATTGAATGCAAGACACTATGGTCCTGATAACACTGCTGACCTTTATGAAGATGATAGAAAACTTGAAATACTTCGCAAGCAACCTAATTTGTCTCTTTTAACAGAGCATGTGCTTGTTGACGTTGAAGTAAATAATAACATTATTGAAAAGGCATATGCTTGGGATTACAGACAAGGAAAAATGCGTGAACTCAGCGCTAAACTGTTTTGCGATAGCACAGGCGATGCGACTTTGGGCGACTTGGCAGGAGCAGATTATGAAGTGACAACCAATGGTCACATGGGAATGACTAACTTCTGGTGTGTAAAGAAAACCGAGGAAAAACATGGATTTGCTCCGTGTCCTTGGGCTATTGATTTAAAAGGCGTTAATTTTCCAGGTAAAATCGGTGATGGTTCTTTTGGTGAATATTTCGACAGAGCATTGGGAGTTTGGTATTGGGAAAGTGGTTGCGAACTAGACCCAATTGAAAAAGCAGAGTATGCACGTGATTTGAACTTTAGAGCCATGTATGGTGCATGGGATGCAATTAAAAACTATGACAAGAGCGTAGAATATGAAAATCATGACTTAGAGTTTTCTTGCTATATTGGCGGAAAAAGGGAGTCAAGAAGACTGATGGGTGATCTCATCTTAACAAAGAGTGAAGTGAAAAAGGGAAGAGCATATGACGACTCTTGTATTCCTTCATCTTGGAGTCTTGATGTTCATTATCCAAACAGAAAATACTACGAAGCGTTCAGAGCTGGAGATGCATTTTTAACCAGCGCTTATTTTGAAAGATTTAACGGACCATATTTTGTACCATACAGAGTTTTGTATTCAAGGAATATAAACAATATGTTTATGGCTGGAAGAAATGTCAGCGTTTCTCATGACGCTTTAGGAACTGTTAGAGTTATGAGAACCGGTGGAATGATGGGCGAAGTTGTGGGATATGCAGCTAAAATGTGTGTTGAAAAAGGTGTGTTGCCACGTGATGTTTATCAAAATCATTTGGATGATTTTATGACTTCTTTAAGGAATATTCCAAAGAAATTGGATATACCTCTTGTTGTTAAAGTGATACATAACGGTTCCAAAGTAGTTGATTGATGGTTTTCCTTTTTTGGGGTGTAAATTTATAGTATAATAAGAAAAGCGATGTTAATCTTTTGCAAGATTAAGCATCGCTTTTTTGTTTAAGTTCTCAACAAATGATTTGCTAAAAATACCTAAGGGAAAATTAGCTTATTGCTGGAACATCATAGATATAATAGAAATCGTCAAACATTTCATCGCCACCCACAAATTCACTGTCACCTATCATGAATTGAATATTGCCATCATTTAGTAACTCTTCATCATAGAAGAAGCCAACTGTAGCGTTAATTTCGCCGTCTTTATCCATTTGGAACATATAATAACCGCTCGCAGTGTCATTAGGAATGCTAAAATATTCAATCTCGGTATTCACTTCAGACAAGATAGTGTCCGCTGAATAATCTTTGAGTGAAGGTCTAACAAACTGGGTAATGCCGAAAGTGTTATCTCCAACTCCGTCATAAGAGTAGCCTAATGCGTTATTATTTTTGATGCTTATATCAATAGTAATAAATTTTGCTCCGTTTATATAGTCTGCGCTTGAAAGTGTATCGCTTAAATTAATGCCTGAATCTGAAATGCTATCAAACACTTGCATATTCGAAAGTGTGATATCTTGTGTTGCTGTGTTTGTTTCGGATGCGCCTTGCTCTAAACATTGCTCGTAGTCATAAGAATTAACGGTGATAGTTTCTCCTAAGTTTACAATAACATCACCCTCAAATCTGTCAGTGTATTCCTCGTATAAATGCCTAATGTCAGGGGTGAAAGTAACGTCTTCTTCCGAATATCGTTTAATGTTGCCGTTGTAGTTGTACCTGTTTTCATAGTCTTCTTCTGTGATGTATCCACCGTCAACTGATACTGTGTAGCTTGTCACATCATTAACATCACTTTTTGGGTAAAAGTTAAAAGTTAGCTCTGTTGTGTCCTCAAACAATGGGAACATGAATCTTTTTCCAAAAGTAGAATTTATATCATTTATATCTGAAATCAAATTTCCAAAATTATCATAAACGTCCATATAGACGTCCTTTGGAGTATTGTATTCAATATAGGTGTTAAGTGGGCTTGTGACAAGTTTTGTAATGCTATAGCCGTTCTCATTAAAACTCACATCATACTCTTTGTTGTCACTTGTGTCTATTTCTACTTCGCCTTTAAATGAGACAGGCTCAATTGTTTCGCTTACAGGTAGGGGGTAGGAATAAATTGTATAGCCTTT
>CAYJBU010000118.1:6667-8308 GCA_964368155.1 uncultured Eubacteriales bacterium
AAAATTCTTCTTCAGTCATATATGGTTCGTCTATGACTGTTTCCCCATTTTCGTTAACGTATTTATCATGAGCTAAATAAGAGGGGATAAAAGCTGTTTGCTCAGAGTAAACTAATTCATCAACAACAACCTCTAACTCGAATTTCTCTAAGTCTGCTAAATAGTCATGTATATTTATCGTCTGTGTGCCTATATATTTTCCATCTTCTGTATTATAAAGTGTTAGCGAGAAAGTTTCTGAGAGATAAACTGCTGCTGGATCTGCGTTAAGAGCTATGTCATTTACTTTTATTTTAGCTTTTGCACTTACCATCTCATAATCTTTTGTGTCTAAAGTAGCGTCTAAAGTGTAAGAGAACACAAGGACATTTCCATCGCTGTACACTTCATTTACAGTAAACGAAGCCTCGTCTGCGTATTCTATGGTATCGTCGGATTCAATTGCAGGAGTAACTCTGTTGTCGACATCGGTTACATTGATTATAGTGTCCGAAGTGCCTGCATCTCTAAAATAGCCTACAATACTGTCGATAAAAGGAACACTTTCTGCAAAAGCAGGATTGTGAAAACCAACTGTCAACATAACAGCGAAACTTGCGGCTAATGCTCCCGTGCTTTTTAAAACAAGTGGTAAAGTTTTACTCTGTTTTTTATCTCTTGTCACTTTGCCAGATATTATTAGTTGTTTTGTGTTTTCCCATTTTTCCTCAACCAAGTTAGGCAAGTTTTGTTCTTTGTTTAATTCATTATTAATATTAAATTCACTCATTGGTAAGCCTCCTTTAAATCACTTTGATAATTCTTTTTTACACTATCCCTACCTCGGGATAATCTTGATTTTACTGTGCCTTCTTTTATGTTTAGAAGCTTTGAAATTTCTTTTACTGAAAAACCCATAACATAATAAAGGGTCAAAACAATTTTTTGCTCATTGCGAATGTTAGAGAGAATTCCATTTTCAATATTATTTAGATTTAAATCTTCATAATATGGTTCTGCTACAAGCTCAGAACTAACATGCATTTTGTTTTTATTAAGAATGTCGTAGCATTTGTTAATTAAAATTCTAGTAAGCCAAGTTTTAAAGAACTTTTCGCTTTTAAGATTTGAAATGCTTTTATAGGCTGATAGCAAAGTTTCTTGCATTGCGTCTGCAATATCCTCTTCGTTGTGCAGAATAGCTTTTGCAGCTTTATACAGGTTAGTCTTTTGTGAATCCATTAGTATTAGAAACGCGCTGTCATCGCCCTTTTTTGCATTCCATATTAAATCATTCAATATTTTTATCCTCCTTTTACCAATGTATTTTTGTAATTACACATATTAGACAGTGAAATAGATACATAGGTTCCGTCTATGATTAATTTTGTTGGATGTAGTATTTTTTTCTCAAGGCTTATTCCGTTTGGAGTTCTGTGGTCTAGTGCGAATTTGTTCACCATACTTAGTGATGTTACAAATTTTATTGACTCTTTTTCAAATTACGGATAACTAAGTTGTATTAGTTGTGATTAATTTAAGTATAACAGTTTTTTGCTAAAATAACAAAAAAAATCCTTAGACGAAATAGTTCATCTAAGGAATTTTTGGTACCCTTGACAGGAATTGAACCTACGCACACGGTGTCGGAAACCATTGCTC
>CAYJBU010000119.1:0-6327 GCA_964368155.1 uncultured Eubacteriales bacterium
CTGAATAACTTGTTATTCAGTAGGCTTTAATTATTACATATTTTTTTTAGTATGGGAGAGTGACTGTTTTGGACGTTAAAATTTATGATGTTAAAGGCAATGAACTGGATTGTGAAATCAAAAAATACGAGGAAAATAATTTTATTCGTGTTAGTTTTGTGTACAAAGGAAACGAGAAAATTTGTATTAAAAATGCAGTCTTTAATACAATAAATCATGGGTTATCTGAAGATACTGAATTTTATGCCGAAAGCTATAATATGCTGTCGCAATATTTCGGAACTATTAAAGAGCCTAGAAGTATGACAAACTATACAGACTCAGGGCACTATAAATTGCCGACAATGGAAGGCTTTTTTACTGCATATTCATTGTTTGTCGCGTATAGCGAAACTCCGATTATGTATGCATTTACGTCTACATACCGCTTTGTTGGAAAGATTAATTTTAATGAAAATCAAATTGTATTAGAACAGGATTTATGTGGAATTGAAATCAACCCTAATGAAGAAATTTTCTTGGAAGAAGTGTTTATAAAAACAGGAGTTCCAAACGAATTGTTTGAGATTATAGGTGAAAGACTTGCTTACCACCACCCTAAATTAGAGTATAAATCGCCACCACTTGGTTGGTGCTCATGGTATTGTTTTGGGCCTGATTGCACTACTCAAAATGTTGTAGATAACATGGAAAAAGCTTTGAAAACTTTTGATATAACAGAAGAAAATCCATTCTTTATACAAATAGACGATGGATATCAAAAGTATATGGGCGATTATCTTGATATATCTGACCTTTTTGAAGACTTTGATGGCTTGATTAAATTAATACACGAAAAAGGCTGTCAGCCTGCACTTTGGGTAGCTCCTTTTATTGCCCAAGCTGAGTCAAGACTTTACAAAGAGCATCCTGAATATTTTGTCAAGGACGAAAACGGAAAACCGCTCTGCTCTGCAGACTGTACCTTTGGCGGTTGGAGATGTGGTCCGTGGTATATGATTGACGGAACAAACCCTGCTGTGATACAGTACTTAAAAAATCTTTTTTCTACATTAAGACAAAAATACGGAATTAAATATTTCAAACTTGATGCGAATGTTTGGGGTGCAATGCCTTTTGGAAAACACTATGATAATACTAAAACCTATGTAGAAGCCTATAGAAATGCAATGACTGCGATTGTCGAGGGTGCTGGAGAAGGAAGCTTTATTCTTGGGTGTAATGCACCTGTATGGGCATCGGTCGGTGTGGTTCACGGAATGAGAGTAGGTGGAGATATATCAAGAGTTTTTCACAATTTTAAGACGCTACACGATGAAAATTCGCACAGAAATTGGCAACATGAAAAACTTTGGATTAACGATCCTGACTGCATTGTAACAATAAATATGCCGGATGGGAAGCAACTTTTGGGTGATGGAACTATTGTTAGAAATATATCAAAAGTTTCTGAAAATGAATTTGCTTTTCACAGAACTGCTATTTTGGCAACAGGTGGAATGATTCTAGCAGGAGATGACATGGACCATATACCTGATGAAAAAATGAATTATATAAAAAAAATTATGGCAGTTCCCAGAATTGCAGCATTATACGATGACAACACACGCACCTTGGGTAGACAAAAAATAGACGGGGGAACAATAATTACAGTTTTTTCTCCAACACAAGAGGCAAAAACAACAAATGTAAAGTTATATGAAAATTGTGATGTATATGATTTTTGGACAGATGAAAAATTATATGAGAATGTTTCAGAGTTTACAGTGGAATTATTACCGCAAGACGGAAAAGCGTTTTTTGCCAAAACAATTTAAAGCTAAAGAAAGGGACTAGTTTGAAACTTGTTTCAAACTAATAAAAGTAAAAACTAATAAAAGTAAAAACTAATAATGCTCTTGTCATTCCTTGTTCTTCGCATGACAAGAGTCATTAAATTTTGTGCCGATGCGAAGCGGAGAAATGGAGCATTAATATGAGTAAATATTTACTAAAAATGGATTACCCTGCGGCATGGTGGAAACAAATGTGGAGAGAGGGGATACCTGCTGGAAATGGAAAACTTGGAGCACTTGTATACGGTGGTGTTAGAAAAGAAACAATAATGCTTTCTCATTCGCACCTTTGGTGGAATGAAATAACTTTAGAATTACCTGATGTTTCTGATTGTTTACCAAAAGTTAGACAGCTTTTGCTTGATAAAAAACCTTTTGAGGCAGACCTATTAATCCATAAACGATTTAAAGAACTAGGCTACAATCCTGCAGTTGCCTCCCCATTGCCTGCGGCTGACTTGGTTGTGGAAATTGATACTATTTCAGCATTTAAAAATTATCAAAGAACACTTGATATGGAAAGCGGAGAAATTGTAGTATCGTGGAAAGACAGTGACAAAAACTTTAAAAGAAAACTATTTGTTTCACGTCCCGATGATTTGATTGCCTATAATATCAAAGAAGATGCTAATAAAACTTTCAGTGGAGAAATGAAACTTTGCTATCACGACTTATGCGATGTACCTGATGGTGTTAAAGATTTAAAAGAGTATCTGCCTAAGATAACTGAAAATGATATAAAAGATGGATTTATTACATTTTTTTGTGAGAAAAGAGATGGGAGTAGCTACGGAGTAGTAGCAAAAATTGAAAGCAAGGGCGGAAATGTTTCTGTAAAAGATAGCTATTTGCCTAATGGGGCTGCTATTGCATCTTCTTTGAATACTTTGGTTTTTGAAAATGTGAGTGAGTTGAATGTTCGTCTAAAAGTGTTTGTGGGAGATGTTTCTCAAGGAGAAGAGATTAAAAAAGAACTTCAAAATGTAAACGAGGACTACAATACATTGCTTGCAAAAAACAAGGAAGTTCACGGAAAATTACTTACAGCAACCACTTTGAATTTATTTCCAGAGACACAGGACACTTCAAATGAACTATTGTTACTTGATGCATATAAAAACGAAATGTCACTTGAAATGCTTGAAAAAATGTGGATTTTTGGAAGATATTTACTTATTTCTTCATCAAAAGAGAACGGCTTACCTTGTCATTTATACGGTTTGTGGAATGGAGACTACAAAGGTTTTTGGGCATTTAATATGGCAAACGAAAACTTGCAAATGATTTACTGGCAAGCACTTTCGGGGAATATGCCTGACTTGTTAATGGCAGTGTTTGATTATTTAGAGTCTATGATGGACGATTTTAGAGAAAATGCAAAAAAAATCTACGGGTGCAGAGGCATATATATTCCTGCGCCGTCTATGCCTGAATCGGGACTTTTAAAAACTATACACCCCCACATTATTCACTTCACTGCGGCTGCGGGTTGGATTGCTTCGCATTATTATGACTATTATCTTTACACAAAAGACGAGAAATTCTTAAAAGAGAGAGCACTTCCTTTTATGCAAGAAATAGCACTTTTCTATCAAGATTTTCTTATTGAAGATGAAAACGGAAAACTGATGTCGATACCGTCTAACTCACCTGAAAACACACCGGGAAATTTCTGGGATGGGAAAGAGGGAATGGGTGCGGTTATGGAAACTACCATTAACTCTACGATGGATATAGCAGTAATAAAAGAAGTTTTAACAAACCTTATAAATGGAAGTGAAATTTGCGGTATTTTCAGTGAAGAAGTTCCTGTTTGGGAAGAAATGCTGTCTAAAATGCCTGAATACGAAATTAATGAAGACGGTGCGATTAAAGAATGGATTCACCCATACTATATAGACAACTACAGACACAGACATCAATCACATATTTATCCGTTGTTCCCAGGAAATGAAATTCACAAAGAGACTCACCCTGAACTTTATGATGCGTTTGTAACAGCGATTAACAAACGTCTTGTAGTCGGTCTAAATCAGCAATCAGGCTGGTCACTTGCCCATATGGCTAATAACTATGCAAGACTGAGAGAGGGCGACTTAGCGCTTGAAGTGCTTGATCACTTGGCACGCTCAAATGTTATAAATAATTTCTTTACACTTCACAACGATTGGAGAAACATGGGTATAGGTGTTGAATCTCCGATGATTGCACCAGTTCAAGTAGACGCTAACATGGGTATCTCGGCAGCTGTTAATGAAATGCTTGTTCAAAGCTATGATGACAATATTTTAATTTTGCCTGCACTTCCTAAAAAGTTTAGAAGAGGAGAAGCCATCAATCTGCTTGCAAGAGGAAATATCACTGTTACAATAAAATGGGATATGGAAAAAGGCGAGGGAGAATTTATACTAACCTCGAGACATCAAGATGAAGCAATTAACCTTATTTTACCTGATATAATTACAGAAGTTGAAGGTTATACCATAATAAAAAATAGAGTGACAGGAATTAAACTTAAAAAAGAAGTTCAGAGGAATTTTACGTTTAAATTTTGATGATTGAAGAAGATTAATAATATAAAAACAGGCCACCAAAAAATCAGAACAGAATCTGAATTTTGGTGGTCTGCTTTTTCATATCTAAAAGCTAAAATTTGTTTAGGAAGAGTATATTTGAAATATATTACATTTTCAACATTTAAGCATTTGGAGTCATACTTTCTCCCATTGTAAACAACTGGACTTCGTAATAAGGGTTAAAAATAGTTTTATCGGTAGATTGGTGGCTAATACTGAATATGTTTTCGCCCTCTAGTGCAGTTAAATTACAATCTTGTATATTCAACAGTTCTTTAAAGTTCCAATTTTTGTCGAATAAATTAGCTTTTTCGCCGTCGAAATAAACGATGTCGCCGCTAGTGATTTTAACATTAGATAAGAGATTAATACGACTTTCGTTTAGTTTTAACTCTATTTGTGAAAGATTTGCTACTTCTTCTCTTAGCATGATTATTTTTTCTAAGCTTATATTGGCAGTTGTCTTTGCGGGGAGATAAGCAATTGATATTTGTACATTTTCTGTAAAATCATATTTTGTGAATTTTGATTTCAATCTCCAACCCCAATACCCATTATACCAAGCGACTTCACCATGTGGAATTACGACGGTTTTTTTGCCTACAAAATCAACTTTGATAGGATAATCTCTCTTGCCAATTTTAACAAGGAAAACTGCTCCGCTTCCGTCGCCTGTAAGAGTTATCGCCATACCTCTGTGATTTTTCATATTGATAGGGGCTTTATAGCTTGCTCCGTATTCAGCGTCTAAAAATTCATTTTCGGTATTATTTGAAAGTTTTAGGCTAATTCCGTTGACAGCCTCGCTTATTTTCATATCGCCAAAATCGCTTAAATTTTCAAACTTTGGTGTGATGTCAATGTTAGGTCTTTCGTCTTGCTCGTGTGTGTCATCACCTAAGTTATTATCTGCAAAAAAGTCGAATTCACCTACTACCTTTTCTTCTTCTCTTTCTAAATCCTCTGCAAAAACAGTGTTACCAAATTCGTCCTGTGACCACAAAATTTGAATAATAGCTTTCGGTTTTTGCTTTGAAGCAGGGTTTAATAAATTTAAATTTTCACCTGAACGAACAAACTGTCTTGGTGATAAACAGCCGAATTCCTGTGCATAAAATGATATCTTTCAACAATATTAATTATACAATAGAGACCATTGGTTATCGAAAAGTGGGCGAGAGAGCTAGTTTGCAAAGTGATACTTATAATTGGAATAGCAATCTGTCTAACCCTTTTAAAGACCTTTCTCACCATAGGATATACTATATAAAAAGTGGAAGTGCCGAGTTAATTACAAACAATGGGGTTATTTCGCTTATGCAAGGAAATATGTATTATTTTCCGAGCAACACGATTATTGCCTCCCGCTGTGAAGATGAGATGAATCATGGTTTTCTACACTTTTCTGTAAATAATTCTGAAGATTTTTTTGAGTATCTAAATTACAGTAGCTGTATAAAGATGACCGACAATTTAATAAATTTATTTTCTATCATTTCAGAAAGTTTTGAGGATAAAACAGCCTCGAATTCCTTAAAACGAGATGGTGCTTTCCGTATGTTGTTAGCAGAATTTTTAGTAAATGCAACAGAGATTGATAAAAATATGATTAAATTTAATTCTGTTATGCAGTATATCGACAACAATCTCGATAAGGCGATTTCTATAGCAGAATTAGCAGAGATAACAAATTTGTCGGTGGTGTATTTCTCTGCTGTTTTTAAAAAAACATTTAAAATAACCCCAATAAAGTATATTGCACAAAGAAAACTTCTATTAGCTAAAAGACTTTTGTTAAATTCAAATTTAACGGTTAAAGAAGTTTCTGAGAAATGCGGTTTTGAACAACAGTATTATTTTTCGAATTGGTTTTACTCAAACACAGGAATTTACCCTACAACCTACAAAAAACAGTG
>CAYJBU010000119.1:6427-8301 GCA_964368155.1 uncultured Eubacteriales bacterium
CTGCAACAGATTGCCCCATATTTGCACAAATAGGCATAACTCTGTAATTCGAATGTGCCATATGAGTTCCCGAAATATTTCTTCCAGCTAGCATTAAATTTTCGATTTTTAGTGGAATAAAACAACCGTAAGGTATAGTATAGCCGTTTCTTTGCTTAAATGTTTTTTGAGAGCCTGTTTCATCTAAGCCGCTGCCAGTTAAATTATGAACATCAAAGTTAAAATGTGCTTTAGTAACAGCCCAATCTTCAAACACCCTTGCTTCTGAGATATCCTTTTCGGTAATGGTTTTTTCACCTTTAAAATGCCTTGTTTCACGAACACCCATAAGCGAAGAGGAGCTTATTATATAAGAATTTTCAAAACCAGGTACATATTCTTTGAGGAAGTCATGAATTTCATTCATTTGATTTCTGCAAACATAAGTCGCCTTTGTAAGGTCATCAACGTTTGTTCCGTCAACATATGTGCAGTTTGTCATATTAATAGTAACAATTCCGGGCAAGGTGGTTTTGTAGATAAGAACATGCCCTGCTGGACTTTTAAGTATTTTTTTGCCTAGTGCTTGCACTTCGCCTTTTGGTACATCGGTGTAGGATTCAAATCCACCTGGGAAAATAGTCTTGTCTGTGTCCACTCCAGCAATTTTAAACATAATTGTCATCGGTTGCATTAAACCATCGGACTCTCTACCTTTAAAGTATTCTGCACCCGATTTTGCAGCTATGTCGCCATCTCCTGAAGAATCAATTACAATTTTAGCCATGACTGCTTCTCTGCCTGATTTGCTCTCGATAATTGCGCCTTTAATCACGTTTTCTTCCATTATTGCATCTGAAGCAAAAGTGTATAATTTAACGATAACGCCTTCTTTTACAAGTGTGTTAAGCATATAAGTTTTTAGTTTTTCGGGATTAATAGTAAGTTTACTATCACTTGCACCACCACCTGATAAATCACAAGAATTACTAATGATTTCATCATAAAAGCCACCTTTAGTGTTTCCAGTCCAGTGGCTCATTAGTCCTTCGGTTGCTATTCCTCCAACATTTCCAGTCTGCTCGATAAGCATTACTTTTGCACCTTCTCTTGCAGCACAAACAGCCGCTGAAAATCCTGCGGGGCCTGCTCCTAATACAAGTACGTCGACTTCATCTGCTATAGGTATAGATTTTGCTTTTTCTTCATAGAATTTCATTACAAATTGCTCCTTTAATATATTTGATTATCTTATTGCTAAATGTTTCATAAATTAGATTGTTAAGTTCGTTCGGGTCTTCTTTTAGATTGTAAAGTTCAGAAGTATCACCTTTTTCTTCGATATACTTCCAATCTTCTTTTCGGTACATTTTTATTTCGCCCGATAAACTTACGGGATTACCCTCCCACGGAAGCCTGTCACCTCCAGGGTTTGTGTAAAGTTTACCACTTATGTTCTCATTTTTCAATAGTTCATCGGAATAAATTTTTCCTTTTACCCCATATTCGCTAAATGCAACGTTACGTATTATGTAATCACTTTGAGAAAAACATGGTTTAAAGCTTTTTCCGTCTATATAATCAGGTGATTTTATTCCAGCCATGTCAAAAAGTGCTGGACTTTTTGTAATCATGCCGTGTTCACCCATATAATCTCCGTAATCACTGGTGAATACAATTACTGTATTCTTAAATAAATCCAACTCTTCAAGTTTTTCTAATATTTTACCTATTTCTGCATCAACACAAGATATTGCTGAATAATACACTTTTTTCATGGATGCAATATCTTTGTCAGAAAACGGTAGTATTTTGTCATTGTTTCGTTTATGAAAAATTTGCCTAAAAGGTTTTTCAATAAGTCCATTTTCTTCTAATATTGGAGAAGGTAAATT
>CAYJBU010000120.1:0-8210 GCA_964368155.1 uncultured Eubacteriales bacterium
CGTCAAATGCTCATAATGTGCAACGTTGTAAAAAATCTATCGTATGATTATTAGCATCGAGTTTTGCATTTGTTCCGATTGGTAAAATGGCATGTTTTGTTCCATGTCCAAAGTCATCTGTGTATACAACCGGAATTTTATTTCGTTTCCCAAATCTTTCAAGAGTTTTTTCTAAATCCACAGGAAGATTAGTAGAGTAATGTCCAAAAATTAAGCCCGTCACATTTTCCATAAAAGAAGATTGCTCAATAAATGATAGATAGGTACTCACAGCGCCTACATTGCTAAATATCTCGTGGTCTTCAAGAAACAAAATATATTTATTATTTTTATCAAAGTTAAAATATTTGTTTGAAAGCATTAAACCAAATAATGATGTATACCCACCAATTAAAAATCCTTCGCACACTCCGTCATTCAGTGTTATCCAACTACTGTTACTTTCAAACTTTTTTGAACTAAATCCATCAACAAAATGTTGACAGAACTGAGAATAATCGTAGTGTCGTAAATCTTCAAATTGACCTGCACCAAAACCATAGTAGGTTATTATTCCAGTTTGAGAATAAATTGCATTAAGTATAGAAGTTCCATCACTGTAACTGCTAAATAATTTTGGGTTTTCACTGATATTTTTATAATCAATATATGGCAAGATATCTACAGCGCCATTACCACCACTAAATAAAATTAATTCAACTTCCTTGTTTGATACTAAGCTGTTTAAATCCGATGCACGCTCTTTAGCACTGGCTACAAATCCAAAGGTATCTTTGTACATATTTTCGCCAAACATCACTTTATATCCTAATCGCTCTATATTTTTGCGTATGCGTTCATATCTATCAAAATCAGCAACGTGACTTGGACAGAATATTCCTATAGTTCCATTTGATTTTATCTTTTTAGTTTTCATTTTTACCCCCAATTATATAAATAATCTTTATCACTGCATAAGGCATTAAAATTCCAAAGCGAAAGTAGTTAGCGTAAAAACATCAAAGACATAATTAAAATTAATAATTGAAATTTACATATACCATTTTCTTTTTGAGGTATCCCTCTAAGCCATATTTGCCGTCTTCTCCGCCGAGTCCACTCTTCTTAAATCCATTGTGGAAGCCATTTAATAGCTCGCCATTTTCACGGTTGATATATAACTCACCGAATTCAAGTTCGTTTGCTGCTCTCATAACTTTTTTTGTGCTGTCGCTGAATAAATACGCAGAAAGTCCATATTCACAGTCGTTTGCACATTCTATAGCCTCGTCAAGAGATTTAATTTTCATCATAGCTACCATAGGTCCAAAAATTTCAGTTTGCATTAACACATTTTTGTTATCGGTAACTTCTAAAATGGTAGGATAGAACCAGTTTCCTTTTTCTGAAGGCAAGTTTTCTGCTTTCATTTCATAGATTATTTTTGCGCCTTGTGAAATCGCTTGCTCTTTCATTTCGTGAAGCTTTTCAACTTCAACTGCAGAAACCTTTGGTCCAAGAGTAGATTTTTCATCAAATGGGTTTCCTACCACTGCTTTTTTAACGTGTGATAAGAATTTCTCTGTAAATTCTTCATATACATCTTCATGTATGTACATTCTTTCGTTGCAGGTGCAAATTTGTCCACAGTTAGAAAATCTAGCAATGTAAGCACACTCAGCAGCTTTATCAATGTCTGCATCTTCCATTACAATAAAAGGAGCTTTTCCACCTAGCTCAAGATGAACGTCAACTACATTTTCAGAAGCGGCACGGAAAACTTCAATTCCTGCGCCTGTGCTACCTGTTAATGTTACCATTTGTGTAATCTCATTTCGAACGAGTGCATCGCCACAAACTCTACCTGAACCTGTGATGAAACTAAGAACACCGCTTGGAATGGAACTTTTTTCAGCGATTAACTCTGCAAAACGCATGACTGTCAGAGGAGTTTCGCTTGGTGGTTTAATAACCATTGTATTTCCACAAACTAATGCGTTTCCTAGTTTTCTTGCGGCTAGTGCAAGTGGGAAATTCCACGCAACAATGCCTACGACTACTCCATATGGAACTCTTGAAATCCAAGCAGTTTCATTGATTTTTTCACTTGTGATTAAGTCTCCCTCAATTCTTCTTGCGGATTCAACAGCATAACGTAAAAAGCCAATCGAACCAGCGACTTCGCCTCTCGCCTCGCCTATGATTTTTCCATGTTCTGTAGTTAATAGTTGGGCAAGTTCTTCTTGGTGCTCTTCTAAAATATCAGCAAGTTCGCTTACATATTTAGACCTTTCTACTGCAGTGAGTTTTCCCCAAGGTTTTTGAGCTTCTTTAGCAGCTTTAAGCACCTTGTTAGCATCTTCTTTTGTTCCTTTTGGAACAGTGCCAACTAACTCACCGTTATATGGATTGAACACCTCGATTACTTCGCCGTCTTGCGCATCGCAAAGTTTACCCTCGATAAATAATTTGTAATTTTTCATTTTGTAATTCATTCCTTTCGTTCTCGCTGATATATAGTTTCGATATTTGTGTCGATAGTATCTACCTAGCGTTAATCTTCGTTAGATGTTTAGTTATGAAAATTAATGCGATTTAGTATACTAAAATTTTCAATACTACATCATTATAAAACAGAAGCTTATTTAAGTCAATACTTTTATTATGATTAAATTAAAAAAAATATCTACAATCAATCAATGCTAGAGATGTTTTTTATGCTTTTCTATTGACTTTTGTAATGATTTTATATATAATTATGGTGGATTTGTAGTTTTAGTATACTATAACTCGGAATCTCTCGCACATGCACACTAAAGGTGATCAGGCTAATGGTAAAGGTTGGTTGTAAATATGATTAGTTTAAAAGAAAAAGATTATTTAAGGAATTTGGCAAAGCAGTATAAAGCGATGTCAGAAACAAAGGAAAACAATAAAAAAAGGCAACAATGGTATGATTTGAACGACTTAAAAGAGGGAGTAAAACCTGCGTTTATTAATCATTATTGGCCACTTGCTTTAAAGGAAATTTTTCCAGAAGATACCTATTTTTGTGAGAGTGAAAAAGCCCGAGAATTTGAAATTTATCTTAAAACCAGAATGTTTTATGCTTCTGAATTAAAAGATGATAATGTAATTGAGCCTGTTATTTATGCTCGTATGGTTTTTGAAGTCGATGAGTATCAAGGTATGACAGCACAGAAAAAATTCTCTGACCACGGCGGAGAAGAAGGTGCATATGAAATGGTACCTGTTTTGGTTGAAGAGCAAGACATTGAAAAAATTTTTGCACCTAAAATTAAATTTGACAAAGAAAAATCATTCGATAATTTTAAAGAAGCGCAAGAAATTTTTGAACCAATTTTAACAGTGATAAAAAATCCTATAACCTTTGCAGCAAAAATCCCCGATGAATTCTCATGGCTTAGAGGTTTGGAAAATACATATATAGACATGTATGACAATCCTGAATGGATGCATAAAGCACTGGGGAAAATTAAAGAAAATTTTGCACAGCGTTTTAAAAAATATGAAGAAGCAGGGCTTTGGGGTTCCCTTGATATGTCAAATCCACTGGGTTCTGCTGGGCTTAGATATGCAAGTGGTATGCCGAATTTCACAGAGGTGGAGAATCATTTTGAATACAAGGTAAAGGTTTCGGATTCATGGGGTTTTACTTGCGCAGAGGTTTTTCACTGTGTTTCAAGCGAAATGCATGATGAGTTCGGGTTTGAATATGACAGGGACATAATGAAGCTCTTTAAGTATATTAACATTGGCTGTTGTGAAGTTTTGGACAAAAAAATGCAGCTTTGCAGAACGCTTCCAAATGCAAGAAAAATTTCTGTAGCTGAGTGGTGTGATGTCGAAAATGCAGCGAAAGAAATAAAACATGATTATGTGTATAGTTACAGGGCTGCGGGAATTCATTTTGTTCCTGATGAGTGGGACAAAGAAAATGCTGAAAAAGAAATTAGAGCAGTACTTGAGAATTCAAAAAAATATGGGTGCAACACAGAAATTGTTCTTAATATTGGCGGAACACTTGGGAAAAATCCAAGAAAAAAAGTAGTAGAATGGTCTGAGATGGTAAGAAATTTAATAGAAGAGTATTATGTATAATATTTTAGTATTTTTTTCATTTTTAACGCTAATTTCTATTGCTTTTATCAATTTATAGCAGTATAATAAAAAAAGTTAGATATCATAAACCAATAATAATAAAAGGATGGTAGGGTACGATGAGTCATTTACAAAAAATGAAAGATTATTTAAAAGTTATTGATGAGGTTATCGAAAAAGGTCCATATAAAGATGATTGGAAAACAGTTTTAAACCATAAAGTTCCTGATTGGTACAGAGAAGCTAAATTCGGTATTTTTATCCATTGGGGCGCATATTCAGTTCCTGCTTTTGGTAGCGAATGGTATCCAAGATTTATGTACAAACCCGATATGCTAAGACGTGGTCTGGATATTTGCCAACACCATGTTGATACATACGGCGCTCATAGCGAGTTCGGTTACAGAGATTTTATTCCAATGTTTAAAGCAGAGAAATTTGATGCGAAAGAATGGGCAGATTTATTTGAAGAAGCAGGTGCTAAATTCGTAATGCCTGTTGCAGAACATCACGACGGCTTTCCAATGTACGACTGCGATTTCACAGATTGGTGCGCGTCCAAAATGGGACCAAAAAGAGATGTTGTAGGCGAGTTAAAGGCTGAAATAGAGAAAAAAGGAATGACTTTAACAGCTTCTTCACACCGTGTTGAACACTATTGGTTTATGTCTGGGATGAGGGACATTGAAAATGCTACTTCATTTGATGGCGAAATTCCGTTTGGGGATATCTACTGGCCATCAATGCCCGAGCCATTTAGCACAGACGGAAAAGTTACAACAGACCAGGGCTCTATTGACGTTCAAGATATTGACCCATTGTTCATGGAAGACTGGCTTGCTAGAACTTGCGAAATCGTCGATAAATACAGACCCAAAATTGTTTATTTTGATTGGTGGATTCAAGTTGTTCCAATGAAACCATATTTGAAGAAATTCATGGCTTTCTATTATAATAGAGCTGTCGAATGGGGCGAAGAAGTAACAATTAACTATAAAAATGATGCGTTCATTCACACTTCAGCGGTTAAAGATATCGAGAGAGGACAACTCGCAGATGTTTCACCTTTCTTCTGGCAAAACGATACTTCTGTTGCTAAAAACTCATGGTGTTACACTGTCGGAAACGATTATAAAGAACCACACGAAGTTATCTGTGACTTAGTTGATGTTGTCAGTAAAAACGGCTCTTTATTACTCAATGTAGGCCCAAAATCTGATGGTACAATTCCAGAAGAAGATGCTAACATTTTAAGAGAAGTCGGAAAATGGTTGAAGCTCAACGGAGAAGCTATTTATGGTTCTTATCCTTTTAGAAAATATGGTGAGGGTCCAACAGTTACACAAGAGGGTCACTTCACAGATACACTCAGAAAATCTTTCACAAGCGAAGATTTTAGATTTACTGTAAAAGACGGAAATCTTTATATTTTTGCTATGAATTGGCCTCAAGATGGTATTGTTAGAATCAAAACTTTAGGCGAAAAAGTGAAAAAATACAATGCGAAAATCAGAAGCGTTGAAATTTTTGGCTCTGAAAAAGCAGAATTTATTCTTTGTGATGACTATTTAACAATTATCGGTGATAAAATTGATACAAAAGCTCCTGTTTGTATAAAACTTGAAGTGGAGTAATGGAGAAAGATTATGACAAGAAATGTAATTAGATTAAAAGATAACTGGAAATTTAATTTAGGTGATACCGAAAATTCACAAAAGCTTAATTTTGATGACAGCGGCTGGAGAGACGTTTGTGTTCCTCATGACTGGGCTGTTGAGGGTGACTTTTCTCCTGATAATGACAGACAAGTCAACACTGTTATAGCTGACGGAATAACAACTCCTATAGTCCACGAGGGCAGAACAGGTGGTTTGCCGATAGTAGGCATTGGTTGGTATAGAACAGTTGTAGCAGCAGCTGACAGTTCAAAATGCTATTCTTTGAGAATTGATGGAGCGATGAAAAACAGTGAAGTCTATGTAAATGAAAAATTAGTTGGTGGAAGACCTTATGGCTATACTTCATTTAGCATTGACATTACTGATTATATGAAATCGGATTCTGAAAATGTTATAGCAATTCGATTAGATTCTAAAGGCGATTCGTCAAGATGGTATCCAGGTGCCGGTCTTTACAGAAATGTTTATTTAACAGAAACTAATCCTGTAAGAATTGCTTATAACGGAACATATGTGGTTAGCAAAGTTTTGGACGACAAAGCTATTGTTACTATTGAATGCGAAATAGAGAACTCTTTAAAGGCTGAAAAAAATATAACTGTAAAAAATGTTATATTTAAAGACGGAGCAGAAGTATCATCAAATGAAGATAATATTTCTATCTGTGATACTGTTACTGTAAAATGCGAAATCGAAGTTTTAAATCCAAAACTTTGGGATATCAAAAGCCCTGAGATGTATAATCTAGTTACATATTTATTAGAGGATGGAAAAGTTATCGACGAATATGAAACAAAATTCGGAATTAGAACGATAGAGTTTGATAAAGACAAAGGATTTTTCCTCAACTCGAAACATTACAAATTGAAAGGTGTTTGTATGCACCACGATTTAGGCGCACTAGGTGCGGCAGTTAATAAATCTGCTGTTTATCGCCAAATGGAAATAATGAGAGGAATGGGTTGTAATTCAATTAGAACCAGCCATAATCCTCCTTGCGTAGAGTTGCTTGATATTTGCGATGAATTAGGTTTGGTTGTCCTTGACGAAGCATTTGACGAATGGCGTATTAACAAAACTGCTAACGGATATGGCAATTATTTTGAAGAATGGGCAGAAGATGACGTCACACAAATGATTAAAAGAGACCGTAACCACCCTTGCGTTATTATGTGGAGTATCGGAAATGAAATTCTCGATCAGGGTGTGCCCGAGGGCGGCGATACAGCGAAATTCCTCAGCGACATTTGCCATAAAGTAGACCCAACAAGACCTACAACAGCTGGGTTTAACAATCCGGATCAAGCGCTGAAAAATGGACTAGCGGCTAATGTTGATATTGTTGGAGTTAACTATAAACCGTTTAGATACGAAGAATTTCACAGAGATTATCCCGATTGGATTTGGTACGGTAGCGAAACAGAATCAACAGTTAGTTCAAGAGGTGAATATTACTTCCCTGCGGTTGCAGATTTTAAAAGTCGCGAACCTAAAATATTTGTAGAAGGCAGATATCATGTTAGTTCATTTGACATGGAAGGTCCTCCTTGGGCGACTTCACCTGAAAAAGAGTTTGCAGCACAAGACGATTGTGAGTTTATTCTTGGTGAATATGTTTGGACTGGTTTTGACTATTTAGGCGAGCCTACACCTTTTAGAAATCACTGGCCGAGCCATTCTTCTTATTTTGGAATAGTTGACAGAGTAGGACTTCCAAAAGATAGATATTATTCATACAAAGCTAGATGGACAGATGAAGATGTTCTTCATATTTTCCCACATTGGAACTTAGGAGATATTGGCAAAGAGAAAGTTGATGTTCACTGCTATGCAAGTCCAAAATTTGCTTGTGTGGAGTTGTTTGTTAACGGATTATCATATGGAGTTAAATATAGAAATCCTAATGATGAATACGAGCGATATCGTTTTATCTTCAAAGATGTAATTTTTGAAGAGGGTCAAGTAAGAGCTGTTGCCTATGATAAGGACGGTAAAACCGTTAAAGAAGCACAGGTAAATACAGCAGGAAAAGCTATGAGAATCAAGCTAACGCCTGAGAAAAAAATCCTCAAAGCGAATGGCGAGGACCTTTGCTATGTAAAAGTAGCTGTAGTTGATGTTCATGGAAATGTTTGCCCTTGGGCGAACAATCAAATTCATTTCACAGTTAGAGGAAAAGGGAAATACATCGCTGCTGATGCTGGGGACCAAACTTCTGTCAGAAAATTTTCAGAGCCTTATTGTAAAGCTTTCCATGGACTATGCATGGCAATAGTGAGCTCGACAGAAGAATCAGGCGAATTAGTACTAAAAGCAGAGGCAGAGGGACTTAGTAGTGCGAAAATTACTATTTTGACAAAGTGATGATTGATAATTAAAACCTACTGAATAACAAGTTATTCAGAACAAACGCAAAGCGTTTGTTGTAAA